>NZ_JBFRTQ010000036.1:0-49325 GCF_041474195.1 Vibrio sp. 10N.222.52.C3
TTAAAATTCAATGAATTAGAGGTTAATAGCTATACATTTCCTCTATGTCATGAACAGTACCAATGATGAAAGTTAGTGTAAACGTTTACACTTCGTGGTTTTGATCACAGAATTATAGTCAAAATGGCTGCTACTATTTCTGACATACGGTGCTACTGAGCTGAATGTCAGTTCGAGTTAGCCCACGAATGACGACAAAGAGAGGTTGATTGTGAAAGTACTGGTTACGGGCGGCATGGGTTACATCGGAAGTCATACATGCATTCAAATGATACAGGCAGGTATGGAGCCGATCATTGTTGATAACCTTTGCAACAGCAAAGAGCTAGTGCTGGAACGAATCGAGTCGTTAACTGGCAAGCGACCAACGTTTTATCTTGGCGACATTCGTGACCAATCTTTTCTAGATAGCGTGTTTTCAGAAAATGATATCCAAGCCGTGATTCACTTTGCTGGCCTGAAAGCGGTAGGGGAGTCGGTGGCTAAGCCTTTGGAGTACTACGATAACAACGTCAATGGTTCATTGGTGTTAGCTCGCAGTATGAAAAAAGCGGGCGTGAAAAGCATCGTATTTAGTTCTTCGGCTACCGTTTACGGCGACCCGGAAGTAGTGCCGATTACTGAAACTTCACCAACTGGCGCGACAACCAACCCTTATGGTCGCAGCAAATATATGGTGGAAGAGTGCTTGAGCGATCTGTTCAACGCGGAGAACGATTGGAGCGTCACTTTACTGCGTTACTTCAATCCAGTCGGTGCACATCCATCGGGCACTATGGGTGAAGACCCACAAGGTATCCCAAATAATTTAATGCCGTTTATTGCTCAAGTAGCCGTAGGGCGCCGTGAAAAACTGGCTGTTTTTGGAAACGATTACCCAACAGTCGATGGCACAGGCGTTCGTGACTATATTCATGTAATGGATTTAGCGGACGGTCACGTCGCAGCACTAAAAGTGGTTGGTGAGAAAGCGGGCTTACACATTTACAACCTAGGTACGGGCAAAGGCTCAAGTGTACTCGAGATGGTTGAAGCCTTCGCACAAGCATCGGGCAAACCGGTTCCTTATGAACTTTGCCCACGCCGCGCAGGTGACATTGCCGAATGTTGGGCAAGTACTGAAAAAGCAGAGCGCGAGCTTGGCTGGAAGGCGACGCGTAGCGTGATGGAGATGACGGCGGATACATGGAATTGGCAGTCGAATAACCCACAAGGTTACTAAAGAACTTTTAAGCTATTGAAAAAATAGAGATTCCAGATATCTCGTGCCTTTATTCTGGAATGACGGATGAGCATAAGGCTATGAAGTGGTGGCCTTTGCACAAATAGCACAACGAGATTACACGTCATTCCCTACAGCGAGGCACGAGCGTGATAGGGAATCTCCTTGTAGAAGAATTATTCATCTTGGTGAATTGACCAAGACACAAAATTTGAGAGCAATCTAAACATGTCAAAAGTTGAATTTAACCCAGTAGACCACCCGCATCGTCGTTATAACCCATTAACGGGTCAGTGGATCTTAGTATCACCGCACCGAGCAAAACGTCCTTGGAGTGGCCAAGATGAAAAACCATCGACTGCGCAGCTTCCTGCGTATGAGAAAGAGTGTTTCTTGTGTCCAACTAACACACGTATCTCGGGTGACGAAAACCCAGATTACGACGGTACTTACGTATTCAGTAACGATTTCGCGGCGTTGATGCCTGATTCACCTGACGCTCCAGAGTCTGAAAACCCTCTATTCAAGACTCAAGGTGTTCGCGGGTTGAGCCGCGTGATCTGTTTTTCTCCGGACCACAGCAAAACGCTGCCAGAGTTACCAGTAAACAAGATTCGCGGTGTTATCGACACATGGAATGAACAGATTGAAGAGCTAGGTAAAGACTACCTATGGGTTCAAGCGTTTGAAAACAAAGGCGAGACCATGGGCTGTTCTCAGCCACACCCACACGGTCAAATCTGGGCAAACAGCTTTTTACCCAACGAGATTGAACGCAAAGAAAAACTGCTAAAAGAGTACTTTGAACAGCAGGGCACAAACCTATTAGTGGATTACGTTGAAGCTGAAATGAAAGACGGCTCTCGCACTGTGGTTGAAACTGAACATTGGATTGCTGTGGTTCCTTACTGGGCAGCGTGGCCATTTGAAACCATGTTGCTACCAAAAACACACATCCGCCGTATGAGCGAACTGACTGACGAACAACGTGATGATCTAGCGCTTGCGATTAAGAAGCTGACTAGCCGTTACGACAACTTGTTCCAGTGTTCATTCCCTTACTCAATGGGCTGGCACTATGCGCCGTTCTTTGAAGAAGGCACCGACATCGATCACTGGCAACTGCATGCGTTGTTCTACCCCCCATTGCTACGTAGTGCTTCGGTTCGTAAGTTCATGGTCGGCTACGAAATGCTGGCAGAGTCTCAGCGTGATTTAACCGCAGAACAAGCAGCGCAGCGTCTTCGTGATTTGAGTGACGTTCACTACAAAGAGCAGGAATAGCCTACTTCGTAGATAACGAGTGAGATTCCTGATATCTCGTCCCTCGATGCTGGAGTGACGGCCGGTGAAAGGCCTAGAAGTTTAGAAGCTTAAGAGCTTAGGACTTTGGAGCTTAGACGCCGATGTTGTCATTCCCTACCGTGAGAGACGAACGAGATAGGGAATCTAAAAGAATTAAAGTGGTGCCGTGAAGGGACCATAACCAATTGAACAAAGAGTTTAACCAGAGAGTTTACTTATGTCTGACCTAATCCAAAACGTGAAAGCATCTTTTGAGCAAGTCCTTGGTTACCAAGCGGCTCATATTATCCAAGCACCAGGTCGTGTGAACCTGATCGGCGAGCATACCGACTACAACGATGGTTTTGTTCTACCGTGTGCCATTAACTACCAAACGGTAGTCGCAGCGGCTAAGCGTGACGACAACATTGTACGCGTAGTATCAGTGGACTACGGCAATGCAGTGGATGAGTTCGATTTAACTCAAGAGATCACCTTCCAACAAGACAAGATGTGGGCGAACTACATTCGTGGTGTGGTGAAGTGCTTAAAAGGTCGCGGCTTTGAATTTACAGGTGCAGACATCTCTGTAACGGGCAACGTGCCTCAAGGTGCAGGTTTAAGTTCTTCTGCGGCACTGGAAGTGGTGATTGGTCAAACATTCAAGGTGCTTTACAACCTAGAGATCAGCCAAGCCGAAGTGGCGCTTAATGGTCAACAAGCTGAAAACGAATTTGTGGGCTGTAACTGCGGCATTATGGATCAAATGATCTCGGCGGAAGGTCAAGCGAATCACGCGATGCTTTTGGATTGCCGTAGCCTAGAAACTCAAGCGGTTTCAATGCCAGAAGATATGGCTGTGGTTATCATTAACTCAAACAAGAAACGCGGCTTAGTCGACAGCGAATACAACACACGTCGTGAACAGTGTGAAGAAGCGGCGCGCATCTTTGGTGTTCCGGCACTTCGTGATGTGACCATTGAGCAATTCAAAGCGAAAGAGTCTGAATTGGATGAAATGGTCGCGAAACGTGCTCGTCACGTGATTACTGAAAATGACCGTACTGTTGAAGCGGCTCAAGCTCTACGCACTCATGATATGAAGCGTATGGGCGAGTTGATGGCTGAATCGCATGCATCAATGCGTGATGATTTTGAAATCACGGTGAAAGAGATTGATGCGCTGGTTGATATGGTCAAAGAAGTGATCGGTGAACAAGGTGGCGTGCGTATGACTGGCGGTGGTTTCGGTGGTTGTATTGTGGCATTGGTTCCACCTGCATTGGTTGATGAAATCAAAACAACCGTTGAACAGAAATATCAAGCGGCGACGGGGCTAAAAGAATCTATTTATGTGTGCCAAGCGAAAGACGGAGCAGGCTTAGTTGAAGTAATCTAACGGCTTCGAGACTTAATATAGAGCTTACCAAGTAAAAAGATCATGGTAGGCCAAATGCTAAAGCCTTTACTTCAGGTAGAGGCTTTTTACTGGCACTAGAAGGAATTTAGAATGACACAAGAGCAAAACCTGCATCAATCCATGACACAAACTCCAGCCTATGATGGCCAACCCGCTCAGTTAGTGACGCTATCAAATACGCGTGGCATGGAAGTGACATTCATGGACATTGGTGCAACATGGTTGAGCTGTATCCTGCCAGTAAAGGGAAATAAAAGAGAGGTTTTGTTGGGTGTTAACTCAATGGAGAACTTCGATAAACAAGCCAGCTATATGGGCACAACCGTTGGCCGTTATGCTAACCGCATTGCCAATGGTCGTTTTAAAATTGATGGTCAGAACCACAAGCTGGAAACCAACCAAGCGGGCAATACCTTACATGGTGGTCCGAACGGTTTTGATAAACGTCGTTGGAATATTGCCGAGCAGACTGATACATCTGTATCGTTTACTTTAGAGTCGGCTGATGGCGATCAAGGCTTTCCGGGGAATTTGAATGTGTCGGTGCGTTATGAACTCACCGAAGATAATCGAGTTTCCATTTATTACTCTGCAACCACAGACAAGCCAACCGTGGTCAACCTAACGAATCATGCGTACTTCAACCTACTTGGTGCAGAAGCCGGGCACGATTGTTTGTCACACATTGTGAGCATCAACGCCAATCAGTTTTTACCGACCAACTCGGTAGGTATTCCATTAGGCAACCTTAAATCGGTGAAATCGACCAGCTTCGACTTCAATCAGCCTATGATGATCTCAGAGCGTTTGTTGGGTGATGAACAGCAGAAAGCAGCAAAGGGTTACGACCACTCTTTCCTATTGGCTGATGGCTGTAAGCGCACTCAATGCGCTGCGACCGTAACGTCACCAGATGCGCTCGTCACACTAAAAGTATTTTCAACCAAACCTGCAATGCAGCTATACACCGGAAACTGGCTTGGTGGTACACCAAACCGAAGTGGTGGTAGCTATGAAGACTACGCTGGTTTGGCGCTAGAAACCCAGTTCTTACCTGACTCTCCTAACCACCCAGAGTGGAAGCAGGACAGTTGTATTCTCAAGCCTGAACAAGAATATAACTACAGTACCTGTTACCAGTTTGAATTTTCGGGGGATTCTTCAAACTAGTACGCTCTAGCTCAAAGCGGTTACGTCAATATCTTTTGTTTGTGAATAGGACGATGTGAATTATCGCGTTGTTCTTGGGGGATGAGCAAAAGTGGCGCTCAACAAGAGTGCGGTTTATTAAGCGCGATTGTTGAGTATCTGAGTAAGGTAGGAAAGCCCTAACAGAAGCGATTCTGTTAGGGCTTTTTTTTGTTTATTGCTTGATGACCAGACCAGACCAGAACCTAGACTTTCTCTACCGAATTACGGCGTACCAGAGTTGGAGAGAACATCATTGGTTCAGTTGAGGTGTTTTCACCTTTGGCTAAGTGCAACGCGAGTCGTGTCGCTTTCTCTGCCATCATCTGAATCGGGTAGCGAATGGTGGTTAGCTTTGGATGAACATAGCGTGCAATCAAGCCATCATCGAAGCCGATGATCGACATTTTGTCCGGCGCTTGAATACCATTTTCATCTAGGACAGACAAAGCACCTGCCGCCATGTAATCGTTGTACGCAACAATGCCTGTGATTGGCAGTGATTTAGTCAAAAGGTTGGTCATGGCGTATTCACCCCCTTCACTGGTGGGAGCTGAGTACTCAATATAGCTGTCAGATAACGCTATTTTGTAATCCGAGAGTGCTGACAAGTAACCTTGTACACGCTCATCGGCATCTTCAATGCTGTGCGATGAAGCGATACAGGCAATATTTTTATGACCATGACGAATCAGATATTCAGTCGCAAGATACGCGCCTTTCTTGTTGTCCAAGAAAATACAACGGTTGGCAATCTCAGCAATATAGCGATTGATCAGCACTAAGCCTTTGACTTCTTTTGCATAGGCAATCAGTTCTTCGTCTGTCAGGCCTTTTGAATGGATCACTAAGGCGTCGCAACGGCTATTGATCAGTAACTCAATCGCTTGTCTTTCTTCTTCACGATCGTGTGAGCCATTACCGACGAGGATATGCTTTCCGTTCTCACGAGCGACATTATCGACAGCCTTAACCAGCGTGCCAAAAAAAGGATCGGAGATGTCACCGACCAATACACCAACAGTGTTTGTGCTTTGGCTTACCAGCGCACGAGCATTGGCATTCGGGCGATAGCCTAGTTTAGACATCGCTTTCGTTACAGACTCTACCGAGCTTGCACTTGCCTTGGGAGACTTGTTGATCACTCGAGATACGGTTGCAACAGAAACACCAGCTTCCTTTGCTACATCTTTAATTGTTGCCATTTTTAACCTCTATACATTGCTGCATCTATTTAACACCGACAATGATAGTAAGGCAACGAAACTCTCATTTTACTTCCAGTAATGAGATCTTTACCGCTTGTAATTATTAGGCTTAATGCTAGTGTAAACATTTACATTTTACTTAATTTTAGTAAATGATTTAATGAGTGAAAACAAATCAATATAGGAAGTGAGAAATGGATACTGTCTCTTATGGTGACTTTGCTAAGTTAGAAATGCGTGTCGGTAAGATCATTGAGGTTGTGCGTCATGAAAACGCCGACAAGCTGTACATCGTGCAAGTGGATGTTGGTGACAAGACGCTGCAAACGGTGACCAGCCTAGTTCCTTATTACACTGAAGAAGAGTTGATGGGTAAGCAGGTTGTTGTTTTGTGCAATCTAGCGAAGGCTAAGATGAGAGGCCACACTTCTGAGTGCATGTTGTTATGTGCAGAAACGGAAGATGAATCTGAAAGTGTATTGCTAACACCTGAACGTGCGATGCCAGCAGGTATTCGTGTCGTTTAAGCTCACTTTAGGTTGGTGAGTCAATGTGTTCACCAACCTAAATCAACTAGCTGCGTACGGTCAATATCAAACCATCAATTACACTATGGTGGTGATCGGAAACCCCAGCAAGGTTGCCATATTTAGGCTGGTGGCGATCATTTTCTAATGGGTGGTGCCAACCTTGTGTGTGTTTAACAAAGTGCGCCGCAAAGCTTTCAGACACCTCTAAACACCCAGCTATAACGGTATCGACATAGGTTTGAACGATAGGGCTGTTCTCACAAGGCGCCTCGATTTCGTCTTTCACATAAACCCAAATAGATTGATCTTCTTTGAATTCGGTTTGGCTCTCTATCTGATCGGCTTTTAATTCGATTCGGTGATAGCCACGTTCACGACGATCAAACTCAGCAAGCGCTATCTCGTCGACTTCAAGCAAAACACCATTCACTTGCCCTTCACCAAGGTTGACGATCAAAGGGGATAACACGTAACTGTCGTCGATCTTACTCCAATGGCGCACTAAGCCATGAACAATCGCTGGGATTGCTTGACCCGTTTGACCTGTGAGTTGACGTGAAGATGAGTTGATCAAACTGCCATAACCAAAAATATACATCGCGTTCCTTGTCTGTTCTTTTGTATTTGAGACTAGTCTTACTATATGTGGCGAGATGGCAAAAGTCAGTAAGTTTCTATTTACACATCTATATGTCTTTATGACTCTTTGGGTTGTGTTTTTTTGACTTGTTTACTGGCTTGTTGATCTCGTGAGTCACTGTTTTTACTGGCTTTATCTAATTGGCGCGTTTCATGCAATGTGAGCTTTATATTGCATCGAATTTGATGCACACCAAATTTGGTTTAGGTAATACCTTGACCGCTTATCTGAGAATTAGGAGCGAGTTTGTTAAATATCACAGATAAAAGTGTAGAAGACGCGATTCCAGCCTACCTGCGTTTAGGCTTTCGACCTTTCTTCTTTCTAGGCAGTCTCTATGCCGTGATTGCGATTGTGGCTTGGGTCATCATGTTTCAAAACGGCCAGCCTGAGGTTTTAAACGTTCCCGCACTGTGGTGGCACGTGCATGAGATGCTGTTTGGTTTTTCGATGGCGATTGTTGTCGGCTTTGTGCTCACTGCCGTGCAAACTTGGACAGGCGTCAATGGCACCAAGCATTATCGATTAGCCGCGCTAGTCGGATTGTGGTTGGCACCTCGTATTCTGTTTTGGACCCCCGCGCCGTTATGGCTGATTTCGTCGGTTGAGGCGCTGTTCTTAATCTTCGCCGCCTACGAAATTGGTTTCCGAGTCGTGAAGTCGAAAGGCTGGAAGAATCTATTCTTTGTGCCGCTGTTTATATTGGCTATCGTGGCGAACTTTGCTAGTTACGCGACCATTAAGGGGATGCCTCCATTCCCATCGTCTGCAGTTTGGCAGTCTATGTTGTGGTGGTTTACCTTGCTGTTATCAGTGATGGGTGGGCGAGTGATCCCATTCTTCACAGCACGTCGTTTTGAGTTTGAAAAAGCGCAGCCATTGGTTTGGTTGGAATGGTTAGCCAATCTACCTTTGGTTGGTTTATTTGTGTTGAGCTTCTTCCCATTGACCTTTGCTCAAGTAGGTAATGAGTTAATGGTGTTTGCTGGCGTGACTCAGTTAGTTCGCTTTATCCGTTGGAAGCCTTGGACAACCTTGTCTGAGCCTTTGGTGTGGTCGCTGCATGCGGCTTACCTATGTATCCCTCTCAGTTTGCTGTTACGTGGTCTGTTAGACAACCCGTTCGCGAGCCACAACATGCTGCACTTGTTTGCGATTGGTGGCTTGAGTGGGTTAATTCTGGCGATGATCACGCGCGTGACAATGGGACATACTGGCCGTGCTATCTATAAAGGGCCAAGTATGGCTTTGGCGTTCTCGGCTATATTTATCGCGGCACTCGTTCGTAGTTTAGGTGTGACATTCTTCCCGGCGTATTTATTTGAGATGGTCAATATCAGCGCGGGTTTATGGACGTTAGCGTTCGGTCTATTTATCTGGAAATTTGGGATGATGCTGTTAACGCCAAGAGTGGATGGTCACCCGGGCTAAGCCAATTAGTTATCTATTGATATAGATAGGGAAGCTCAGAGCTTCCCTTTTTGATCTTGATAACTCATTAAGTACTCGCAGCAAGGTATTGGCGTACCTGTGTGATGAGATCTTCCTTGGCGTGAGGCGAGATAAAACTGGCTTCGATGGCATTAATACTGAACTGCGCCAATTCGTTTTTGGTCACTGGGTGAGCATTGGCGACGGCGAGGAAGTTATCATTCATATAGCCGCCGAAGTAAGCCGGATCATCGGAATTGATGGTGACGCACAGCCCTTTTCTCAGCAACTCGACGATGTTGTGCTCTTGCATGGTCTCAAACACCTTGAGCTTGGTATTCGACAGCGGGCAGACGGTCAGTGGTGTACGTTTTGCTATTAGCTGTTCCATCAACTCTTCATCTTCTACACAGCGAACGCCATGATCAATTCGGGTAATGCCTAGCAAGCTCAGTGCGTCGCTAATATTTTGTGCTGGGCCTTCTTCTCCGGCGTGCGCGACAGTCAGAAAGCCTTGGTTGATCGCTTCTTGGAATACATGTTTAAACTTCTCTGGTGGATTGCCCTGTTCTGATGAATCTAACCCAACGGCAATGATCTTATCTTTATAAGGAAGGGCTTGTTTGAGTGTTTCAAAAGCGCTGTCTTCATCGAGATGACGCAGAAAGCACATGATCAGTTGGCTGCTGATACCAAGCTCTTGCTCCACTTGATTCAAAGCTCGAGTAATCCCGCCAACGATGACTTCAAAGTCAATGCCGCGTGCAGTGTGAGTCTGAGGGTCGAAGAAGATCTCAGTATGAACCACATTATCTTGCTGACACTTCAACAGATAAGCCCACGTCAGGTCGTAGAAATCTTGTTCATGAATCAGTACGTTTGCACCTTGGTAATAGATATCGAGAAAGGATTGAAGATTGTGGAACTGGTACGCGTCTCGAACTTGGTCTGGGGTCTCAAAGGGAATCGACAGGTTATTACGCTTGGCGAGTTGGAACATCAGCTCTGGCTCTAATGTGCCTTCTATATGTAAGTGCAGCTCAACTTTGGGTAAATTTTTGATGAAGCTATCCATAGCAACTCCTTAGCTATTTTAATTATGAGCGGAGTAGGTGAGACAGTAGAGTCTATAAACCTGAGCAAGCAGGTATCTCTTTCATTTATCTCTGTTTGAGCATAGTTCATTTCATTGTTATCGATAAAATAGGATAGAAGTTGATGGTGAACCGAGAGTTATGAACCGATTGAAATTAGGCGCAAACGATTTGCAGCATTGGAGTGTGATCCGCTGCAAATATTTGCAGCAATATTCATTGATTTGTGCTCTAATACCGCGCTTACCAAGGGATGGTGTTAAAAGATGCTCACTTAGATGGAGTTATCAAAGTTGACCGATCCCTTAATGATCTCCCTTAGGAAAAAATAGAACATGTCTAAGAACAAAAAATTTGATATCCGCCTTACAGAAAAACGCAACGGTTGGTGTGCAGAGATTACTCGTCAAGTAACGTCTCGCAGCACTACAGTATCTAAGCGTGAGTCTGGTTTCGAAACTGAAGCTCTAGCACAAGAGTGGGCAGAGAAAGAGCTAGCATCTTTCATCGCTAACCAAGCTGAACGTAACGAGCGTAAATCAGAGCAGCGTAAAGAGCGTGACGAACTACGTCACACTAAAGAGCTTAAAGCTGAGCAAGCACGTGAAGCGCGCGCTAAAGCTCGTGCAGAAGAGCAAGAAGACGCTGAGTAATTCAGTGCATGACTAATTTATAGATCCCTTAATTTTAAGATAAGGGATTTGTGAAAAAAAAGCCCCGATACAACTTTTTTCTTTATAGTTAAAAGTGTATTGGGGCTTTTTAGTTTGTGGAGTTCTGTTTTATTGTGTTTAAGAGCTCGGTTTGGCTTCTCGCTTTTAACGTCGAGCTCTTAAACTGTTAAGCATTGTCTGATCAGTTATTCAGTTCAGTTAGCCAATCGTCTTCTGCCACTTCTTCAATGTAGCTTTCTACTGATTGTCCTACTTCTTCATCGTCTTGCTTGAAGTAAGCGATGTGGAACACAGCATCACCTTCGTTGACCAAAGGTAGAGTTTGCTGACCAATCACGATACCGCCTTTGGTTGTGATCACTTGGCCTTCTTGGTGACCCAATGGAGAGCTGATGTAAGCAAGGGTTTGTCCTGCTTCAACCTGTTCGCCCAGTCTTACCATGTTACGCAAAATACCGTCTGACTCTGCGCGGATCCAGCTGGTGGATTTACTCAATACTGGCTCTGGTAACTTCTTACGGTTAGGGCGCAGCATGCCAATTTCTTTCATCACTTGGTGCACGCCAAGGTAACCCGCACGAATCGCTAGGTGATCAAAACGCAGCGCTTCACCACCTTCGTAAGTTAATACAGGAATACCCAGTTTTTCCGCTTCGCTACGCAGTGAACCGTCACGCAGTGGAGAATCAATGATCACGGGTGTTGCAAACGCTTTTGCGATGCGCAGTGTTTCAGGGTTCGATAGGTTTGCACGAATCTGTGGCAGGTTGGTGCGGTGAATCGCGCCCGTGTGTAGATCCAAGATGTAATCACAGTGCTTTGCCACGTTCTCGAAGAAAGTGTAAGCGATACGTGATGTTAGCGATCCTTTCTCACTACCTGGGAAGCAACGGTTTAGGTCGCGACGGTCTGGTAGGTAACGAGACTTATGGATAAAGCCGAACACGTTAACGATAGGCACGACAATCAAGGTACCTTTCAGTTTTTTTGGATCGATAGCATTCGTCAGTTGTCGAGCAATCTCAACACCGTTTAGCTCATCGCCGTGGATCGCCGCATTTACCATCAGTGTTGGGCCTGCTTGGCGACCGTGAATAATTTCAATCGGGATCGAAAGTGGAGAGTGCGTGTAAAGCTGAGCCGCTTGCAGTTCAATCTCCATTCGTTGTCCTGGCTGAACAGTATAACCAAGTAATTCGAATGGTTGATTAGGTTTTAGTCTTGCCATTTAGGTTGTTCTCAACATGGTGATAATTCGTTAACACGGAATGTATCAATCGTTGATTTTTAGTACGAATCAATCGCTTTACGGTGACGACAAAAGTTTTTTATGAAGGGGCTTATGAATTGGTTTCAGTTTTTTATTTGGTTAATTGAAGGGTGTTTCAAATTGTGAATTTTCTGACAATACATTGATTTAGCGCTGATATTTGTCATTTGGTTCGTTGGTATTATCCACCGCCATTTTTTGGCGGCCAAATTCAAATATCGAGATCAAAATGAAAAAAACAATTTCAAAAGTTGTAGCACTAGCAGTGGTATCTGTTGCTCTATCTGGCTGTGTGGGTAGTAATGCAGTAACCGGTTACCTAATGAAGTTTAACGTGAAGGCTGTTGATAACCGTTACGCTCGTGGTGGTTTGAACATACTACTTGCACCTGCGTATGGTCTAACGGTTGCTGCCGATTACTTAGTATTCAACTCACTAGAGTTCTGGACGGGTAGTAACCCACTAACAGGTGCTCCGCACATCTTTGATACTAAGACTGATACTTACCTAGACATCAACCACCAACTTGATCCGTCTCTAACGGAAGCACCAGTGGGTCCTATCACTCAAAACCGTATGATCGAAACGGGTGAGATGTTCCAAGTAGACGAGAACACAGTACAGATGGAAATCACTTACCAAACTGGCGAGACAGCAACTTTGGTTGGCGTTCGTGAAGGTGATGTAGTGACTTACTCTATCGATGGTGAAGTGGTTGCAGAGACGTCTATCGATGAACTTTCAGCTTACGCAGCAGCTCGCGCTTAATCTAGATTGATTCATTAGATACAAAAACAGGTACTCATTGAGTACCTGTTTTATTTTGTGTCGATAAACGGTGCTTACTGAGAACACCATTTATTGAAAAGCACTAACGCTTATCGAATTATGCTTTTTCTGGGATCGCTTCAAGTAGCGCAACCATTTGGTTCCAGAATAGCTCAACGGTGTCGATCTTCACTTTCTCATCAGGAGAGTGCGGAAACTTGATGGTTGGGCCGAAAGAAACCATATCCATGTTCGGGTAAGGTTCTTTGAATAGACCACATTCAAGACCTGCATGGATAACCATGATGTTTGGCTTGTGACCGTAGATACCTTCGTACATGTCGCGGAAGATATGCATGATTTCTGAATCTGCGTCTGGTTTCCAACCTGGGTAAGCACCAGAGAACGCGATGTTAGCGCCTGCTAGTTCAGCAACAGAGTGAAGCATGCTTTCTACTTGGCTACGACCTGAATCGATAAGAGAACGGATCAGGCAAAGCACTGTGATTGAGTTCTCTTCTGTTGTGATAACACCTACGTTTAGAGACGTTTCCACAACACCTTCAATCTCGTCACTCATACGAATCACGCCGTTTGGACATGCGTTAAGTGCCGCGATGAAGCGAGCTTGGTCTGCTGACGCAAGTGCGCCCATTTCTACAGAAGCTTCTTCATTGAAAGTCACGATGCTGTCTTCTACTTTACCTAGCTCTGTTGAAAGCAGCTCAGTGTAGTAGTTGTATAGTGAAGCCAGTTTTTCTTGGTTTGCCGCAGGAACAGCAACCGTTACGAAACCTTCACGAGGGATCGCGTTACGAAGGCTACCACCTTTGAATTCGACGATGCGAAGGTCTAGCTCTTTTGCGTGACCCGCTAGGAAGCGAGCAAGCAGTTTGTTTGCGTTTGCACGACCTGTGTGGATGTCACAACCAGAGTGACCGCCTTTTAGGCCTTTTAGCGTTAGCTTACGTGTTACGAAGTCAGCTGGAATCGCGTTACGAGCAATTTCAAATGTCATTGCGCCGTCGATACCGCCAGCACAACCCATGTACACTTCGCCTTCTTGCTCTGAATCGGTGTTAAGAAGGATATCGCCTTCTAACCAACCCGCTTCAAGACCGAAAGCGCCAGTCATGCCTGCTTCTTCATCTACTGTTAGTAGAACTTCGATAGGGCCGTGTTGGATTTCGTTTGAAGCAAGAACCGCTAGGCAAGAAGCCATGCCCATGCCGTTGTCAGCGCCAAGCGTTGTGCCTTTAGCTGTAACCCACTCACCATCAATGTATGGTTGGATTGGATCTTTAGCGAAGTCATGAACTGTGTCTTCGTTCTTTTGTGGAACCATATCGATGTGAGCTTGTAGCACGACACCTTTTTTGTTTTCCATACCCGCCGTTGCTGGCTTTTTGATGAATACGTTGCCCGTTGGGTCTCGACGTACATCTAGGCCTTGCTCGGTTGCCCAAGCAATAATGTATTGAGCAAGCTCTTCTTCATGCTTAGAAGGGTGTGGGATTGAGCAAATCTTATCGAAGAACTGCCAGATAGGGGCAGGGGATAATTTACTGATCTCAGAATGGAATTCAGACACGGATGACTCCTTTTTTATTTAATAACCATATATTTAGGTTTTGTATGGGTAAAAACCTAGAACAAAAATCTAAAATATGGGTCTGTTTTGATGGCAACAGCATACCACTTGAGCGTTTTGACGAGTAGCGGTTCTAAACCTCAAATAGCTCAAATTTTGAATGCGATCTTGTCCATCTGATCACAATTAAGCGCCTTGATGCTTATAAATGGCGCAAGCAAACGTTTGTTTAATTCTGTTCTGTAATTTTATTACTAAAATAAGTTTGCAAAATAACCATAAATGGCAAAAAGTGTGACGTATAGCAAAAAATACTTGTAATCTTTTTTCTTTAGGGTATATTAATAACCAACTTCTGAGATGAAGAGTAAATGCTCAAAGGATGAGTCCGTTTTATCGCCTCCAAGGAACCGAGAAATCAAATTCGTTTTTTATTGATTTATTAAGGTGATAGTTATGAAAGGTTTACCATCTGCAATGTTCTGGATTAACAGCTCTGTTTACACTAGCAACTTTGCATACCCTACAAGCTTTGGTTACTAATACCGTAAGCATGTAACTCGAACAGTTTTGTTCACCCCTATATATTGGAATTCTTTTACAGCCCTTTTGGTTGACAGATTCTACCGCCACTCAGTTTTGAGTGGCGTTTTTTTTGCCTGCTACTTTTCCAAACCGCTTTCGCTTGTCACTTTCCCTGCAGTTCTGCGTGGTTGTTTTTTAAACGCCGAAATATCAATTTGCGCCTTATTACTGATCCTGTTGAAAAATACATAACTATTGTGGGTTTGAATTCAGAATTTACTGGCTAGATTCTCAATGAAAATAACCGATGGTAGAAAAAACAACCAACTAATTTCACTGAATGTATTTTTGTTAATTGCTTGTTTTTAAACACTATTTACCGATAATGTTTGTATTTTTAATCGCTTTGTTTCATACGGCATTCTGATAAATATCGATTAGAGCCTTAATTCTATCTGGAATTTGTTATTTGATAACTTTATAATCCACAGCCAATCGATTACGCAACCGTTTACTTTTTACCCTTATAGGATTCGATAATGTTCGAAAAGCTATTCAAACTCAGTGAAAATGGCACCAATGTGCGCACTGAAATCATCGCAGGTCTAACAACCTTCCTAACAATGGCTTACATCATTTTTGTAAACCCAATGATTCTAGCTGATGCTGGTATGGACCATGGCGCTGTATTTGTAGCAACCTGTTTAGCGGCTGCTATTGGCTGTTTCATCATGGGCTTTGTTGCTAACTACCCAATTGCTCAAGCTCCAGGTATGGGTTTGAACGCATTCTTTACCTACGCTGTTGTAATGGGTATGGGTTATACGTGGCAAGTTGCTCTGGCAGCGGTTTTCGTATCAGGCGTAATCTTCATCTTCTTAAGCATCTTTAAGATCCGTGAATGGATTATCAATTCGATCCCTATGTCTCTGCGTGTTGGTATCTCTGCAGGTATCGGTCTTTTCCTAGCGTTTATTGCTCTTAGCAATGCAGGCATCGTTGTTTCTAACCCAGCAACTAAAGTTTCACTGGGCGACATTACCGCGATTGCTCCTATCCTAGGCTCACTTGGTTTCTTCCTAACGATTGCTCTTGTTCACCGTGGCGTGAAAGGCGCAGTAATGATTGCGATTCTAGCTATCACAGCTCTTGGCATTGTTATTGGTGACGTTCAATACGGCGGCATCATGTCTACACCACCAAGCCTTGCTCCTACATTCATGCAGCTTGATTTCTCTGCTGTATTTGAAATCGGTATGATTTCAGTGGTATTCGCATTCTTGTTCGTCGATTTGTTCGATACAGCGGGTACCTTGGTTGGTGTTGCAACGAAAGCAAACCTAATCAAAGAAGACGGCAAACTACCTCGTTTGAACAAAGCATTGCTTGCTGACTCTACAGCAACATCTATTGGTGCATTGCTAGGTACATCAAACACAACGTCTTATGTTGAGAGTGTTGCGGGTGTTGCTGAAGGCGGCCGTACCGGTCTAACGGCTGTTGTTGTTGGTATCTTATTCCTATTGGCTCTTTTCTTCTCGCCACTTGCAGGCATGATTCCGGCTTACGCAACATCAGGTGCACTTTTCTATGTAGCAATTCTGATGATGTCTGGCCTAGTTGGCATTGATTGGCGTGATCTTACGGAAGCAGCACCAGTCGTGGTAACATGTCTGCTTATGCCGCTGACGTACTCTATCGCTGAGGGTATCTCACTAGGTTTCATCGCTTACGCTGCAATTAAGCTGCTAAGTGGTAAAGGTCGCGACGTTTCACCTGCTGTGTGGGTAATGTCGGCTATCTTTATTCTTAAATACATTTTCGCTTAATCGTCTAGATTTCTGCTTAATCGCTGAAGAGGCTATGTTTGAGATAGCCTCTAATAACATGACAAAATTATTAGGTTTTATACTATGAGCAACAAATTCGTTATCACTTGGGACAACATGCAGACTTACTGCCGTCAACTTGCTGAAAAGCAAATGCCAGCAGAGCAGTGGAAAGGCATCTGGGCAGTAAGCCGTGGTGGTTTGGTTCCTGGTGCAATCTTGGCTCGTGAGCTAGGTATTCGTCACGTAGATACGATTTGTATTTCTAGCTACGACCACGATCACCAACGTGATATGACAGTAGTTAAAGCACCTGAAGGTGACGGCGAAGGCTTCCTAATCGTTGAAGACTTGGTTGATAGTGGTGACACTGCACGCAAGCTTCGCGAAATGTACCCTAAAGCGAAACTGATCGCTGTATGTGCAAAACCATCTGGTGCTGATTTGCTAGACGAGTACATTGTTGATATCGCTCAAGACACATGGATTGAGCAACCTTGGGATACTAGCCTAAGCTACGTTGAGCCAGTAAATCGCAAGTCAAAATAAGCGTAAACTAAGTTTTTTGAGAAATGACCCTTTATAGGGTCATTTTTTTTTATATTATTAGTGACAACCATTTCTTATTAAGTATCCCAATGTCTGAACCAGAAGAAACGAGCTCGAACCTTTCGGAAACTTTGTTTGTAAAGCACAAGCAAGCGAAAGAGACCTCAATGTTGACACAATACATGCCAAGCTCTGAAGCGTTATTGGATGAGAAGCGTGAACAGCAAAACTCATCATGGTATCGAAACCTAAGACGTCTTCAGTGGGTATGGCAAGGCGTTAATCCAATAGAGCAGGAAGCGGTATTGGCTCGCATCGCGTCATCAGATAACTCTCGTACAACCGATGAGTGGCTTGATACGGTCATGGGTTACCGAAGTGGTAACTGGGCATACGAATGGACCAAGCTGGGTATGCAGCATCAAAATCGTTCTAATGAGAAGAATGGTGAAGAGATGGCTGAAGAGCTATTTTCCGCATCGTTGTGCTTCAGTATTGCGGGTTACCCACACCTCAAGAACGACAACTTGGCAGCTCAGGCTCAAGTGTTGGCCAACGCAGCGTATTCTGAAGCGATCAAGCACACTAAGTTGATCGTCAAGCAGATTGATATTCCATACCAAAACAAGAAGATCAAAGCGAACTTGCATCTAACCAAGACAGATAAACCACAACCGGTTGTGATTGTCAGCGCGGGTCTAGATAGCTTGCAAACCGATATGTGGCGCCTGTTTAGGGATTATTTAGCACCTAAGAACATTGCTATGTTAACGGTAGACATGCCATCAATAGGGCACAGTGCACATTGGCCGTTAACAGAAGACTCATCTTGTCTTCACCAAGCAGTGCTGAATGAATTGCCTAACATCCCATGGGTCGATCACCACAAAGTCGGCTTGTTTGGTTTCCGCTTCGGTGGCAATGCGATGGTGAGATTATCTTTCCTCGAGCAACATAAGATTAAAGCGTGTATTTCTTTAGGCGCGCCAATTCACGATATCTTTGTTCATGCAGACAAACTTAAGCAGATGCCTAAAATGCATCTAGATGTGTTGGCTTCGCGCCTTGGTAAAGGGGCGGTCGATATCAATAGCCTTTCTGGGCAGTTGATGGCGTGGTCACTCAAGGTACAAGGTTTGCTGTCAAACAGTAAAACCAGTGTTCCTATCTTGGCATTGGCTCTGGAAGGCGACCCGGTTTCACCGCCAATGGATAATCAACTGGTTGCTATTTACAGTGATTACGGAAAAGCGAAGAAAATCAAAGCTAAGTCAATTACACAAGGTTATGAGCAATCCCTCGAATTGGCGATAAAGTGGCTTGAGGATGAATTATTTAGATGACATTTCTCCTAAATTAGTTAAGCATGAAAAATGTACAAACTAAGTACCTGATACTCAGAGGTCATTTATAAAATCCAAATGCGTAGTTTCTACGTATAACAGTCTGAGTAACGTCATTCTTAACATTGAAAATGGAGATTCAATATGTCAGAAGTGACACAACAACCTACGCATTACCGCTTGTTGAATGTTTTAAAGGCGATCGGGCCTTACTTAAGGGAACCGCAATCAGAAGAAGGCCACTATATCTTTGATTGCTTGTCTGTATGTGTGAACGATAAAAAATCACCAGAAGAACGCGAGTTCTGGGGCTGGTGGCTGGAATTGGATAAGTCGGAAGAGGGATATTCGGCGAAGTACAATATCGGCAAGTACAACATCGATGGTAACTGGGATTCTTTGCCGTTACCTAAAAAGGCGGTCGCTGAGGTCTCTCGAACTCAAGAAGCCTTCCACAAGAAACTGGTTGATGAACTTCAAAGTAAGTTTGAAATCAGTATCCAATTAGACGAAGAGTCTGTCGAATTCGTCTAATTTTAAAGGTTACTCTTCTATATAAAGCAAAAAGGTGCGATTTCGCACCTTTTCTGCTTGTGAATTCCCCTTTTGATTGCTAAAACATCACCTCTTATTTGTTTTATCCATAAAAGACTTCATGACAACAAATCATCAAAGCGGGACAACAACACAGCGTAAAACTGTCGTTGTTAAACTGGGTACCAGTGTCTTAACTGGTGGAACATTGGCATTAGACCGCGCTCATATGGTTGAGCTGGTTCGTCAATGTGCTGAATTAAAAAAACAAGGCCACTCTGTGGTTATGGTTTCGTCTGGTGCAATTGCAGCAGGACGTGAGCACCTTGGTTACCCCGCACTTCCCAACTCAATGGCGAGCAAACAGTTGCTTGCGGCAGTTGGGCAAAGTCAGTTGATTCAAGTTTGGGAGTCTTTGTTTGCTATCTATGGCCTTAAGATTGGCCAGATGCTACTGACTCGTGCTGATCTCGATGATCGCGAGCGTTTTCTTAATGCACGTGACACGATCAACGCACTGGTTGAGCACGATATTATTCCGGTAGTAAACGAAAACGACGCAGTAGCAACCAACGAAATTAAAGTGGGCGACAATGATAACTTGTCGGCCTTAGTGGGTATTTTGTGCGGTGCTGATAAGCTTTTGCTACTAACAGACCAAAAAGGCCTGTTTACGGCTGACCCTCGTAAAGATCCAAATGCTGAGCTCATCAAAGAAGTGAAAACCATTGATGACACGCTGCGTAAGATCGCAGGTGGCAGCGGTACTACGTTGGGTACTGGCGGCATGGCGACAAAACTGCAGGCGGCTGACATTGCTCGTCGCGCAGGCATCGAAGTGATTATTGCTGCGGGCAGTGCTGAAAATGTGGTGTTTGATTCACTGAGTGATAACCCACAAGGCACACGTTTCTTGCCTTTAGCGGAAGCGCTTGAAAACCGTAAACGCTGGATTTTAGCGGGCCCTGCTTCAGCAGGTGACATCGTGGTTGACGACGGCGCAGTAAACGCAGTCAACACCAAAGGCAGCAGCTTGTTGGCGAAAGGGGTTGTTCGAGTTAAAGGCGAATTCTCTCGTGGTGAAGTTACCCAAGTCACAGACAGCAAAGGCAAAGTAATTGCGCGTGGTATCGCCAGTTATTCAAGCCAAGACCTAGCAAAAATTGCAGGCAAGCACAGTAAAGATATTGGCGACATCCTTGGATACGATTATGGGTCAGAAGTCATTCACCGTGACGACCTTGTTGTAATCCAAGAATAGCTCGTGATGATAAGGCGAATCGCCTTTTTGCATCCAAAGACAGACAGAATTTAGGGAGAGTTAAACGTGGATTTAACTAACATGGGTATCGCAGCAAAAGACGCTGCTTTCCACCTAGCGACCGCATCTACGGCGCAAAAGAATAAAGCATTGGCGATCATCGCTGATGAGCTAGAAGCAAACGCAGCAACGATTTTAGAAGCGAATGCGAAAGATATCGAACTTGGCCGTGAAGCGGGTTTAACTGACGCACTGCTCGATCGTCTACTTCTTAACGAAGAGCGCTTAACCGGTATCGCTAACGATGTTCGTAACGTGATTAGCCTGAATGACCCAGTTGGCAGCGAAATTGACAGCAAAGTACTAGAAAACGGTATGTCACTGTCTCGCCGCCGCGTGCCACTTGGTGTGGTGGGTGTTATCTATGAAGCGCGTCCGAACGTAACCATCGATATTGCAGCTCTGTGTCTGAAGACAGGTAACGCAAGCATTCTACGTGGTGGTAAAGAGACGTTTTTCTCGAACATGGAACTGGTTAAGGTTATCCAGTCTGCATTAGAGAAAGCGGAGCTTCCAGCCGCTTCTGTTCAGTACATCGAGAAGCCTGATCGTGAACTCGTTTCTCAACTGCTTAAACTGGACGACTACGTGGATATGATCATTCCTCGTGGCGGCGCTGGTCTGCACAAGATGTGTAAAGAGAACAGCACCATCCCAGTAATCATCGGCGGCTTTGGTATCAGTCATATCTTCGTTGATGAAAGCGCTGATCTTGAGAAATCTGTCGATGTGGTCGAAAACTCAAAAGTTCAACGTCCATCGGCGTGTAACTCGTTAGATACACTGCTAGTGCATGAAGCGGTTGCTGAAGCTTTCCTAACTAAGCTGAAACAGCGTTTAGCCGGCAAGGTAACCTTAGTTGCTGATACCAGTGCAAAATCGCTGCTAGCGGGTTTTGAAGACCAACGTGATGCGGTTGAAGGCGACTTTGACACTGAATGGCTAAGCTACACGCTAGGCGTGAAAGTGGTAGCGGATGTGGCAGAAGCGATTGACCACATGCGTGTACACAACGCGAGTCATTCAGATGCGATTATGACCAATAGCTTAGAGAGCTCAGAGCGTTTCATTAACTCTGTTGGTTCTGCAGCGGTTTATGTGAATGCATCAACACGTTTCACTGATGGCGCACAGTTTGGTTTAGGTGCTGAAGTTGCCGTGTCTACTCAGAAATTGCATGCTCGCGGCCCAATGGGCTTAGAAGAGCTGACAAGCTACAAATGGGTAGGTAAAGCGAACTATTTAGTCCGCGGTTAACGCTGGTCGTTAATTTTACTCCTCAGCTCATTTTTGAAATGGCGGTCGAGTAGCAATAATCAATGAATCACCACACAAAAGGGCCTTAATTGGCCCTTTTTCTTTCCTAACGTTTGGCAATTCCGTTACACTGATATTCAATTATTTGGAGGTGATATGCATTGTCCTTTTTGTTCAGAGAACGACACTAAAGTAATCGATTCAAGACTGGTAGCCGATGGCCATCAGGTTCGTCGTCGCCGTCAATGCCTTGCATGTAGTGAACGTTTTACTACGTTCGAATCGGCAGAACTTGTGATGCCTAAAGTCATAAAGTCGAATGGAAACCGCGAACCATTTAATGAAGATAAAATGGTGGGTGGTGTACAGCGCGCCCTAGAAAAACGCCCAGTGAGTGCTGACGCGATTGAACTTGCGATCAGTACGATTAAGTCACAACTCCGTGCAACTGGTGAGCGTGAAGTACCAAGCGAGATGATTGGTAATCTTGTGATGGGCCAATTGAAAGAATTGGATAAAGTGGCGTACATTCGTTTTGCCTCTGTTTACCGCAGCTTTGAAGACATCCGAGAGTTTGGCGAAGAAATCGCTAAATTAGAGGATTAACTCCTCAATCATGTCAAACTTTACTCCCCTAGATTTTCAAATGATGTCGCGTGCTATTCAGTTAGCAAAACGCGGCATTTACACTACTGCGCCAAACCCTAATGTGGGTTGTGTCATTGTACAAACCGACGGTCAGATCGTTGGTGAAGGTTTTCATGCCAAAGCTGGCGAACCTCATGCTGAAGTACATGCCATGCGAATGGCAGGCGACAAAGCAAAAGGTGCGACGGCTTATGTCACGCTAGAGCCTTGTTCTCATTACGGTCGAACGCCGCCTTGTGCTGAAGGTTTGATTAAGGCTCAAGTAGCCAAAGTGATTTGTGCCATGCAGGACCCAAACCCAAAAGTCGCAGGTCGTGGTATCAAAATGCTACGCGATGCGGGTATTGAGGTTGAAATCGGTTTGCTAGAGCAAGACGCTCTCGACTTGAACCCTGCATTTATCAAGCGTATGCAAACTGGCATGCCATTCGTTCAGTTAAAGATGGCCGCTAGCCTTGATGGGCAAACGGCATTGGAAAATGGCCAAAGCCAGTGGATCACATCGCCAGAAGCACGTCGTGATGTTCAGAACTACCGAGCAAAATCAGGCGCTGTGTTGTCAACTAGCCAGACGGTGATTGAAGACAACGCGTCGTTGAATGTTCGTTGGGCAGAGTTGCCAAGCAGTATCAAAGGTCATTACGCTGAAGACGAGCTGCGTCAGCCGATTCGCGTGATTCTTGATCGTCAAAACCAACTGCGTCCTGAACTCAAGTTATTCCAGACTCCAACATCCGTGTTGAGAGTTGCCGAAGCGTCTGCTGATATTGAAGTCGCAACTACAGATGCTGGTCAGCTCGATTTGCACGATCTGATGCGTCAATTACCTGCCAATCATATCGACCATATTTGGGTCGAAGCGGGCGCGACATTGGCAAAAAGCTTGATTGAAGAACAGCTGGTGGATGAGCTAATCCTCTATTTAGCACCTAAACTTATGGGCAGTGATGGACGAGGTTTGATGGGCGCATTAGGGCTCACTTCAATGTCTGACGTTATTGACCTAGAAATTAAAGATGTTCGACAGGTTGGTGTGGATATTCGCATCGTTGCGAAACCCGTAGTAACGCAACCGACAGTAACGAAACCACAGTAGAAATAGTTACTCCAACTGCATACGTGTCGTTGACAACAAAAAGAGTTTTAAAATGTTTACAGGAATTGTAGAAGCCGTAGGTACATTGAGTGCAATCACTCCCCGCGGAGAAGACATCACCGTAACGGTTAATGTTGGTAAGCTTGATATGGCTGACGTTAAGTTAGGCGACAGTATCGCTACCAATGGTGTGTGTTTGACAGTTGTTGAGTATAACGACCACAGCTACAGTGCAGACCTTTCGCTTGAGACCCTGAAAAAAACGGGTTTTGTCGATTACCAAGCGGGCGATAAAGTTAACCTTGAGAAAGCGATGCTACCGACGACTCGTTTCGGTGGTCATATCGTATCGGGTCACGTGGATGGCGTGGGTGAGATTGTTGAACGTAATCAAGTCGGTCGTGCGATTGAATTCTGGGTGGAAATGCCAGCAGAAATCTCAAAATACGTGGCTCAAAAAGGTTCAGTAACAGTTGATGGCATCAGCCTGACTGTGAACGATTTACGTAAGAACGCATTCAAGCTGACTATCGTCCCTCACACTTCTTCAGAAACCACCATCGACCAATTCAATGTCGGTCGTAAAGTGAATCTAGAAGTTGATGTATTAGCGCGTTACATGGAGCGTTTACTGCAAGGTCAGCAACAAGAGTCTGAGCCTGAATCTCGATTAACGATGGAATTCTTACAGCAGAATGGTTTTGCCTAACCGTTGATACAAAGTACGTTAAGCGAGACTTTGTAAAGCGAAGCAATATCATCAGGTTTAAATAGTGTCGGTTCTAGGAAGCAGAACCATTTCAAAGGATATAGAACAATGCCAATTAGTACTCCTCAAGAAATTATTGAAGACATTCGCCTAGGAAAAATGGTTATCCTGATGGATGATGAAGATCGCGAGAATGAAGGCGATCTGATCATGGCAGCAGAACATGTCACGCCAGAAGCGATTAACTTCATGGCGATGTATGGCCGCGGCTTAATCTGTCTGACGCTGACCAAAGAGCGTTCAAGCCGTATGGGTCTAGCGCCTATGGTTCAAGACAACAATGCACAGTACACCACCAACTTTACGGTTTCGATTGAAGCGGCAGAGGGTGTAACGACGGGTATCTCTGCATCAGACCGTGCAGTGACGGTTCAAGCGGCAGTGGCGAAAGATGCGAAAGCGGCTGATCTTGTTCAACCTGGTCATATTTTCCCACTGACAGCGCAAGATGGCGGTGTTCTGACTCGCGCAGGACACACAGAAGCAGGTTGTGATTTAGCTCGTCTAGCAGGCTGTGAGCCAGCATCGGTTATCGTTGAGATCCTAAACGACGACGGTACTATGGCTCGTCGCCCTGACCTTGAAGTGTTTGCTGAAAAACACGACATCAAGCTAGGCACCATTGCAGACTTGATTGAATACCGCAACAACACAGAAACAACGATTGAGCGTGTAGCACAATGCCATTTGCCAACTGAATTTGGTGATTTCGAGCTTGTGACTTACCGCGATACAATTGATAACCAGATCCACTACGCGATGCAAAAAGGCGACCTATCTGAAGGTGCTCCTTTGGTACGTGTTCACCTGCATGACACGTTCACCGATCTGCTTCATTCAGACCGTGGTACTGAACGCAGCTGGTCGCTAGATAAAGCGATGAAGCGTATTGGCGACGAAGGCGGTGTGTTGGTTATTCTTGGCAACGAAGAGTCGTCTGATTCTTTGATTCACAAAGTGAAGACATTCGAAGCGCAAGACAAGAACGAGCAGCCAACTATGGCGAAGAAGCAGGGTACCTCGCGTCGTGTTGGTGTCGGTTCTCAGATTCTTCAAGATCTAGGTGTGCACGATATGCGTCTGCTTTCTTCAAGCACTAAGCGTTACCACGCATTGGGTGGTTTTGGCCTTAACGTTGTTGAGTACGTTTGCGAATAAACCATGCGTTAGCAAGCAGACGTTTCTCCGTTTGTAGCAACATAATTTACCGATGATTTCAGTGGCTCTTTTGGTGATAAATCTTGCCAAAAGAGCAAAGTAGCCAAGTCCGACTCAAAACGTGTTCAACACACAAACTTGGTTACTCGCTGTTCCTATATGCTTGGGATCAGCGCTGCATTATCATCTTTACATTGCCGGTGTCTGTTCTTCTAAATTACCATTAGATATTGCTCACAGTTTTGTGCTAGAATCCGGCGATTCTCACTTGATGAAAATAGTTAAAGGAAGGCTTATGAAAGTGATCGAGGGTGGCTTCCCAGCGCCAAATGCAAAAATTGCTATCGTTATTGCTCGTTTCAACAGTTTTATTAACGAAAGTTTACTTTCTGGTGCAATCGATACTTTAAAGCGTCATGGACAAGTAAGCGAAGACAACATCACTGTTGTTCGTTGCCCTGGTGCAGTAGAACTTCCACTTGTAGCGCAGCGCGTTGCAAAAACAGGTAAGTTCGATGCGATTGTATCTCTTGGTACAGTAATTCGTGGCGGTACACCTCACTTTGACTATGTTTGTAGTGAATGTAATAAAGGTTTGGCACAAGTGTCTCTGGAATATTCTCTTCCAGTAGCGTTTGGTGTTCTTACTGTTGATACGATCGATCAAGCTATTGAACGCGCAGGAACCAAGGCTGGTAATAAGGGTGCAGAAGCAGCACTTAGCGCACTTGAGATGATCAACGTTCTTTCTGAAATCGATTCCTAATGGGGGCCAGTGTGAAACCAGCCGCACGTCGTAACGCACGTCAATTTGCTCTACAAGCAATTTATTCTTGGCAAATTACTAAAGAAAATATTGCTACCGTTGAAGAACAGTTCTTATCTGGTGGTAAGTATGATGAAGAAGAGCATCATGCTGCAGAGCCTGCTCTTGCTATGCCAGAAACAGACGTTGCATACTTCCGCGACCTACTAACTGGTGTTGCTCTTAGCCACATGGAACTTGATAGCAAGCTTCGTCCATTCGTATCTCGCCCTATGCAAGATCTGGATCTGATGGAACTAGCGCTTCTACGTTTAGCTATGTACGAGATGACTCGTCGCGAAGATGTACCATACAAAGTGGTTATCAACGAAGCTATCGAGCTTGCAAAAGTATTTGCAGCAGAAGACAGCCATAAGTTTGTTAACGGTGTGCTTGATAAAGCTGCACCGCACGTTCGTAAGAAATAAGACGTTCGTATATTGAATCTAAAGGTCAGCTTTTATGCTGGCCTTTTTTGTAACTAAATTTCTGTAATATCCATAATTACGGCGATTTTTATGAGACTAAAGATAGGGCATGTGATGTCTGGCGAATTTAACCTGATTGAAAAATATTTTGTAAATCGACAACCACAACGTAAAGACGTTCTTCTGGCTGCTGGCGATGATTGTGCTTTGGTCAAAGCGCCGGGCAATGTTGAGATAGCGATCAGCACGGACACCTTAGTTGCGGGTACTCACTTCTTAGCGGAAGCGAACCCAGCTTGGGTGGCACACAAGGCGTTGGCTTCCAATATCAGTGACCTTGCTGCAATGGGCGCGACGCCTGCTTGGGTCTCTTTTGCTTTAACCATGCCTGAAGTGGATGAAGCATGGCTTGCTCCCTTCTGTGACTCCTTTTTTAAACTCGCAGACTACTTTGGTATTCAGTTAATTGGTGGTGACACCACCAAAGGCCCACTAAGCCTGACATTGACTGTACAGGGCTTTGTTCCTGAAGGACGAGCACTGCGTAGAGATGGCGCTAAAGTGGGGGACTGGATTTACGTAACGGGTAGCCTAGGTGACAGTAAAGCTGGCCTCGAAGTGTTACTTAACCCCGAACAGAACAAAGCTAAGCCTTATGCACTTGAGCTTGAAGAGAGACACTACATCAGCTCTCCACGAGTGCTCGCGGGCCAGGCGCTCGTTAATCTTGCTTCGTCTGCTATTGATATCTCTGACGGCGTGATTGCTGACCTAAAGCATATCCTGAAGCGTTCAGAGGTTGGTGCAAGCATTGATGTGAGTTGCCTTCCTATCTCTCCAGAGCTACGCCAGTTTGCTTCTGATGTCGCTTCGGCTCAACAGTATGCGCTCACCAGTGGTGAAGAGTACGAACTGTGCTTTACTGTGCCGGAAGAGAATAAAGGGTCATTGGAAAGTGCTTTGTCACACACTGGCACAAAAGTCACCTGCATTGGCCAGATAAGACCTGTAGAATATTTTGAATTACACAATAATGGTGAACCACTGAGTTGGAACTTAACTGGTTACGATCACTTTAAGGTTAATTGATGACAAACCCACTTTCTCTTATTTCTCTTAAAAACCCTTGGCATTTCTTAGCAACAGGTTTTGGTAGTGGCTTATCGCCTATTATTCCCGGCACCATGGGTACGCTCGCGTCTATTCCATTGTACTTATTGTTGGTTCAGCTACCGTTCCCTGCTTACGTTGCAGTGGTGGTTGTAAGCTGCATTATTGGTATTAAGATCTGCCAAGTAACGTCTGATGATATGGGCGTGCATGATCACGGTTCTATCGTTTGGGATGAGTTTGCGGGCTTTTGGATCACCATGAGCTTAGTGCCTATGCTGAATATCCCTGCCGATGACTGGAAATGGCTTCTGACTGGTTTTGTGCTTTTCCGCTTCTTTGACATGGTAAAACCTTGGCCGATTGGTTGGCTAGATGCGCGAATTCACGGCGGCTTGGGTATCATGATTGACGATATTGTAGCGGGTATTATGGCGGCTATTTCGTTGTATGCCGTGGCACATTTCGCAGGTTGGTTAGTGTGAGTTAACTGAAGGGCTAAGGTTTAGTTGGCGATACACCAAACTAATTAGCAGATACTAAAAAGGTTGACCCTAGGGCCAACCTTTTTAGTTTGCGGAGCTTACGAGCTTACGTATTAAAGCTACTTGGCAAGATAGTCAGTGATAGACTTCTCAATCCCTTTCGCATCTAAGCCAAGCTCTTCATGCAGCTCACCTTGAGTACCTTGAGCAATAAACTTGTCTGGTAGGCCAAGGTTCAATACTGGCATCAGTAGTTTTTCTTGCATCAAGAATTCAATCACACCCGCACCCGCACCACCTGCAATCGCGTTTTCTTCGATAGTCACTAGTACATCGTGGTCAGCAGCAAGTTGTTTGATCAGAGCTTCGTCGAGGGGCTTAACAAAGCGCATATCTGCCACTGTAGCATCGATAGCATCAGCCGTTTGAAGTGCACTCTCAAGGAAAGTACCGAAGCTTAGGATAGCGACCTTCGAGCCATCTTTTGCTTTTTCGCTTTCGCGAACGATACGACCTTTACCAATCTCAAGAGCGGTAAACTCACTTTGAATCTCAGTACCCATGCCATTACCGCGAGGGTAACGAACGGCACTTGGACCCGTGTGCTGGTGACCGGTGTAAAGCATTTGGCGACATTCGTTCTCGTCGCTTGGTGCCATGATCACCATGTTTGGAATACAACGCATAAAGCTTAAGTCGAACGCACCTTGGTGTGTTTGACCATCAGCACCGACAAGACCTGCACGGTCAATAGCGAACATGACCGGTAAGTCCATGATAGCCACATCGTGGATCAGTTGATCGTAGCCACGTTGTAGGAACGTCGAGTAGATAGCGACAATCGGCTTATCACCCGCAATCGCCATACCCGTTGCTAGGGTCACAGCATGCTGCTCAGCAATTGCTACGTCGAAGTATTGTTCTGGGTACTCTTTCGAGAAACGCACCATGCCAGAACCTTCACGCATTGCAGGCGTGATCGCCATTAGCTTAGGATCTTGCGCCGCCATATCACACAGGAAGTCACCAAAAATCTTAGAGAAAGTTGGTTTAGAGCTGGTGCTCTTAGGCAGACTTGAATGTGCAGGATCGAATTTAGGTACGCCATGGTAGCCAATTGGATCTTTCTCAGCTGGCTCGTAGCCTTTACCTTTCTTCGTCATGATATGCAGGAACTGAGGACCTTTTAGATCTCTCATGTTCTTCAGCGTTTTAATCAGCTCATTGACATCGTGACCATCAATTGGACCAATGTAGTTAAAGCCTAACTCTTCAAACATGGTGCCAGGGACAACCATGCCTTTTAAATGTTCTTCTGTACGACGAACGAGCTCTTTAATTGGCGGAACGCCTGATAGCACTTTCTTGCCACCCTCACGAATTGACGTGTAAAGACTGCCAGAAAGAACTTGAGCGAGGTGGTTGTTTAGAGCACCGACGTTTTCAGAGATCGACATCTCGTTATCGTTAAGGATAACCAGCATGTCATTGTGAATATCGCCCGCGTGGTTCATGGCTTCGAAGGCCATACCTGCGGTAATCGCGCCATCACCAATCACACTCACGACTTTACGGTTCTTACCTTCTTTCTTCGCACTGATCGCCATACCAAGTCCGGCGCTGATCGATGTTGAAGAGTGACCAACAGATAGAGTGTCGTATTCGCTCTCTTGACGCCATGGGAATGGGTGCAGTCCATCTTTTTGACGGATAGTCGACAAGCGGTCGCGACGACCTGTAAGAATTTTGTGCGGGTATGCTTGGTGACCAACATCCCAAACCAACTGGTCAAAAGGCGTGTTGTACACGTAATGCAGAGCAACTGTCAGCTCTACTGTACCTAAGCCTGACGCTAAGTGACCACTTGACTGGCTCACCGAGTTAAGAAGATAGGTACGTAATTCATCACAAAGCTGTGTAAGCGTCTCTTTTGGAAGTAGACGCAAATCCTCTGGCTTATCAGCCAAAGCAAGAGTTGGGTACTTTGATATATCAAGAGTCATAGGTAATGCGCGCTTATTGTCTTAGTTCTTGCGCTCGATGACGTATCGGGCGAACTCTTCGAGTGACTGGGTATTGTATGGGATTGCAGCCAAAGCTTGAAGCGCTTCCTGTAGCAGAGTTTGCGCTTTTTCTTGAGCGCCCTCTAAACCTAACAAAGAAGGGTAGGTGCTTTTGTTCAATTCTTGGTCAGAGCCCTGTGGTTTACCCAAAGTTTCGGTATCGCTAATGATATCTAAAATATCATCCTGAACTTGGAAGGCTAACCCGATTGCATCGGCGTACTTATCTAATTGAGGCATCACTTCAAACGCTTTTTCGCCAGCAGCCAGAGCACCTAAACGAATCGCACTCTTCATTAGAGCGCCAGTCTTGTTACGGTGAACTTCTTCTAACTCTTCTAGCGTGACAGAGCGGTTTTCAGCTTCAATATCAAGAGCTTGTCCAATGCACATACCTTGTGCACCAGACGCTTCAGCTAGGCGTTGAATCATTCGAACGCGATTGCTTTCCCCGTCAGCACTTAATGTGCCTTCCGCAAGTATAGTAAACGCGAGAGTTTGTAGGGCATCGCCAGTTAAAATTGCCGTTGCTTCATCGTATTTGATGTGACAAGTCTGATGGCCACGACGAAGTTCATCGTCATCCATTGCTGGAAGGTCGTCGTGAATCAGAGAATAGGCATGAATACATTCGATTGCAGAAGCTGGAGTGTCGAGTTCTTCAGCGGTACAGCCGAGCATTTCCCCTGTAATGTAGACAAGAAATGGACGTGCGCGTTTGCCGCCTAAAAGTAACCCATAACGCATCGCGTTGATAAGGTTCTGATTTTGGTGTGGCAGGCGATCAAGCCAAAGGTTCAGTTGCTCGTTATTACGTGCTTGATAAGACAATAAAGTCTCGATCATAGGGGATCTCATACAATTCGTTATTCTGGTTGTGGGTTAAAGTCACTAAGTTCTGCATTTTCATCATTTTGCAGTAAGATGCTAACACGCTGTTCAGCATCGTTTAGTTTACTTTGACCAGCACGAGCGAGGGAGATGCCTCGTTCGAACTTTTTCAGCGCATCATCTAAAGCTAGATCACCATTTTCTAGTTGATCAACCAAGCCATCAAGCTCTTCGATAGCCGCTTCAAAGCTCATATTTTCAGGTTTCTTAGTAGCCATAATAAATCTGCGTTTGGAAAGATGAACGAACGTTACCCTAGGCTGCTGAGATGGTCAAATGTAACCAAGAGATTTTGCTAGAAAGTTCGTTTTTAAGGGGCTTGAACTCACTTTGGTTGAATAACCTTAGCTTTATCGAGTTTATGCGCTAAGGATAAGAGCAAAGTAAGCCAATAATTGTGATTCAAAAACGAAAAGTGTGATATTTAGGCCAAGAATTTACTAAAAGATCTTATAGTCTGGCCGATAAAAAGATTATCGTCGACGTAGAGCTACAAAAAAGCATGAGGAGTGCTCAGTGGATTTAGCAACCCTAATAGGTTTGATTGGTGGATTTGCCTTTGTAATCATGGCAATGATCCTAGGTGGAAGCCTCGGGATGTTCTATGACACGACATCCATTTTGATCGTGGTGGGTGGTTCAACGTTTGTTGTTCTAATGAAGTTCACCATGGGACAATTCTTTGGAGCAACCAAAATCGCTGGCAAAGCATTTATGTTTAAGGCCGATGAACCTGAAGATCTTATCGCTAAAGTGGTAGAGATGGCGGATGCAGCACGTAAAGGTGGCTTCTTGGCACTTGAAGAGATGGAAATCAGCAACAGTTTCATGCAAAAGGGCATCGACCTATTGGTAGATGGCCATGATGGTGATGTGGTGCGTGCTGCACTGCAAAAAGACATCGCATTAACCACAGAGCGTCATGAGCAGGGCGCGAAGGTGTTCTCTGCATTTGGTGATGTAGCACCCGCGATGGGTATGATTGGTACCTTGGTTGGCTTGGTTGCCATGCTTTCTAACATGGATGATCCAAAAGCGATCGGCCCTGCGATGGCGGTAGCACTTTTAACGACCCTGTACGGTGCAATTCTTTCAAACATGGTGTTCTTCCCAATTGCGGACAAGCTTGCGCTGCGTCGTGACCAAGAGACACTCAACCGTCGTTTGGTTATGGATGGTGTATTAGCGATTCAAGATGGTCAGAACCCACGAGTTATCGATGGTTACCTCAAGAGCTACCTCAATGAAGGTAAGCGCACGATTGATGGTGAACCCGCGTAAGAGGAGTTGAAGATGGATGAAGAAAATCCATGTAAATGTCCTCCTCCGGGATTGCCTCAATGGATGGGGACATTTGCTGACTTGATGTCACTGCTGATGTGTTTCTTCGTACTGCTGCTCTCATTCTCTGAGATGGATGTACTGAAGTTTAAGCAGATCGCTGGCTCGATGAAGTTCGCATTTGGTGTGCAGAACCGCCTAGAAGTCAAAGACATCCCGAAAGGGACCAGCATCATTGCACAAGAGTTTCGCCCTGGTCGCCCAGAGCCAACGCCAATTGATGTGATCATGCAGCAAACGATAGATATCACTCAGCAGACGCTGGAATTTCATGAAGGTGAATCTGAGCGCGCTGGCGGTACCATGCGTGACCAAGGCAAGATGACCGGAGGCAAGTCGCCAGAGGTATCGACTCACGACAATCAAAACTCTGAGTCAGACCAACAGCAACAGCAAGCCGAAGCTCAATCTCAAGAGATGGAAACCTTGATGGAAAGCATCAAGAAGGCGTTGGAACGAGAGATCGACCAAGGCGCGATTGAGGTGGAAAATCTAGGCCAACAGATTGTGATTCGAATTCGTGAGAAGGGTGCATTCCCATCGGGTTCTGCTTTCCTACAGCCTAAGTTCCGACCTTTGGTGAGACAGGTTGCTGAGTTGGTGAAAGATGTTCCGGGTATCGTTCGAATCTCAGGGCACACCGATAATCAACGTCTTGATTCCGAGCTTTATCGCTCTAATTGGGACTTGTCATCACAGCGAGCAGTGTCTGTTGCTCAAGAGATGGAAAAGGTGCGTGGTTTCTCTCATCAACGCTTGAGAGTACGCGGCATGGCGGATACCGAGCCAGTCGAGCCGAACGATACTGAATGGCAACGTAGCCTCAACCGCCGCGTTGAAATCAGCATCATGCAGGGCGAGCCGCTTTACAGTGACGAAGTGCCTGTTATTAATGAATAGCCGATACGTGTACACACGGTAGCATGCAGATAGCATCGAAAGCCCAACCTTATAATGAGGTTGGGCTTTTTGTTTGCTGGTCTTCAATGGTTCTCTCTGCGGCATTTATGTCGTTTCGAAACCTGCTACTGTTAATAACAAGCGGTTTAATGATGGTGTTACAGCAAGCACTCTTTTCCTTGCTTCACTTTCTCATGTATAATTCGCGCCCTTAGATTTAGATATGATCTATTCTTGCTTCAAGTGCTGTGTAAATTCTCTAATTTACTTGGCGATGAGCGTTTTCAAAATTTTGAACATTAATGTTGTGAAAGTACTATGAAATTTATTGTTAAGCCCCATCCGGAAATTTTTGTAAAAAGTGAATCGGTGCGTAAGCGCTTCACAAGGATTCTAGAGTGCAACATTCGTAACGTTATTCAACGTCGCTGTGAAAGTGTTGCGGTATTCAACCGTCGCGATCATATTGAAGTGACGTCTGAGAGTGACCAGTACTACGCAGAAGTGTTAGAGGCTCTGACTCACACTCCAGGTATTCACCACTCTCTTGAAGTTCAACAGTCTGAATTCAAAGACTTGCACGATATTTACGAGCAAGTACTAGAACGCAGCCGTGCTGACATTGAAGGCAAGACTTTCTCTGTACGTGCTAAGCGTCGTGGTAAGCATGACTTTACCTCTATTGAACTTGAGCGCTACGTAGGCGGCGGTCTAAACCAAGCAGTTGAGTCAGCGAAAGTTCGACTTAAGAACCCTGATGTAACCGTTAAGGTTGAAGTGGCTAACGACAAGCTAAACCAAGTTCTAGCTCGTCACAAAGGCCTCGGTGGCTTCCCTCTTGGTACTCAAGAAGATCTACTGAGCTTGATCTCTGGCGGCTTTGATTCTGGTGTTTCAAGCTACCTGCACATCAAACGCGGCTCTAAGGTTCACTACTGTTTCTTCAACCTTGGTGGCCCAGCGCACGAGATTGGTGTTAAACAAGTGGCTCACTACCTATGGAATAAATACGGCTCATCTGCAAAGGTGAAGTTCATTTCTGTAGACTTTGAACCTGTGGTTGCTGAAATCCTTGAGAACGTTGAAGATGGCCAAATGGGCGTTGTTCTTAAGCGTATGTTCATGCGTGCTGGTGGTATGGTTGCAGACAAGTTCAAGATCGAAGCGTTGGTTACTGGTGAAGCACTAGGTCAGGTATCAAGCCAAACGCTAACTAACCTGCGTCACATCGACAACGTGACAGATACTTTGATTCTTCGTCCGCTTATCAACTGGGATAAAGAAGACATCATCGACCTTTCTCGTATCATCGGTACTGAAGACTTCGCTAAGGTAATGCCTGAGTACTGTGGTGTTATTTCTAAGAAGCCAACAGTGAAAGCGAAGAAAGGCAAACTGGAAGCAGAAGAAGCTAAGTTTAACTTTGAAGTGCTGGATCAAGTGATCGAGAACGCTCGTGTTATGGATATCCGTGACATCGAGAAAGAGAGCCAAGAGCAAGCGCCTGAAGTTGAACAAGTTCAAGCTGTTGCTGAGCACGCTATCGTTCTTGATATCCGTAGCCCAGAAGAAGAAGACGAAAGCCCATTAGAGATCGAGGGTGTTGAAATTAAACACATCCCATTCTTCAAGCTTTCGACTCAGTTTGGCGACCTAGACCAAGCGAAAGAGTACTTGCTGTACTGTGACCGTGGTGTAATGAGCCGTCTACAGGCACTTTACCTACAAGAGCAGGGCTTCCATAACGTTAAGGTTTACCGCCCATAGTGGTGTGTTGACCAAGCGTTAATCATTTTGCAAAGCCGTTTACTGAAAAGTAAGCGGCTTTTTTATTTTCTATTGTGAATGATTTACAGTAGTCAGACAGAGGCGTGAGTTTGGGCGTGCTATCGTCATGCTCAGCTTTGAAATTTTTGATTGATAGAAAGAGTGTGTTCTAAACGGGTTTATAAGTACCGAAGAAGTGTGAGTATCTTGAAGTATTCTGTTACTTTTTAGTGCAACTCAATGGTGCTATTTGTATGTGTTCAGTTGATTATTTGAGTGGGTGTCTGATTCTGTGATTGGCGATGAAAAATAATAAAGATTAATTAGCACAGCTATTGATAAACTTGTTGTTACATTTCTTTGCACATAAAAAAACACCGCCCATAAGGCGGTGTAAACAAATTTGACAGACAGGTCAAAATAAATACAGGAAGTACATGCCTCGTTTCAGTATAAACTGCAACAAAACATTTGGTAGAACTCTACCCAACTCGAAAAGAACGAGTTTGCAAACACAACATCGCAGGAGCTAAGCCAATTGATTCTAGAGAGAATCAAGCCGTTCAGGCTAGCTGCTGCGGGATGAAATATAGAATTTCTCTGGCTGCTAGGCAATGGACAAATTATAATGTTTCAGATAAAAAAAACTAATGCTTATTTAGAGAGTAACTATGTCTCGTCGATTACCCCCATTAAACTCGCTAAGAGTGTTTGAAGCTGCAGCTCGACACTTGAGTTTTACGCGTGCTGCAGAAGAGTTGTTTGTTACTCAAGCGGCAGTCAGTCATCAGATCAAAGCGCTTGAAGAATTCTTATCTTTGAAGCTGTTTCGCCGAAGAAACCGCTCTTTGCTGCTAACTGAAGAAGGTCAAAGCTACTTCTTAGATATCAAAGATATTTTCACATCACTAGCAGAAGCGACAGACAAAGTGCTGGAGCGAAGTGAGAAGGGCGCATTGACCATCAGTTTACCGCCGAGTTTTGCTATTCAATGGTTGGTACCAAGGCTCGCTGACTTTAATCAGCAAGAGCCTGATATTGATGTAAGAATCAAAGCCGTTGATATGGATGAAGGCTCGCTAACCGATGATGTAGACGTCGCTATCTATTATGGCCGAGGTAATTGGTCGGGGCTTAGAGCCGATAAGCTTTACCAAGAATACTTGATCCCTCTTTGCTCACCTTCCGTGCTGCTAGGAGTAAAACCATTAGAATCTCTCAGTGATTTAGCATGTCATACGCTATTGCATGATACTTCTCGAAAGGATTGGAAACAGTTCGCTAAGCAAAATGGCATCGATGGGGTAAACGTTAATCACGGCCCTATCTTCAGTCACTCAACCATGGTGCTGCAGGCAGCGGCTCACGGCCAGGGCATTGCTCTGGGTAACAACGTGTTGGCGCAGCCTGAAATCGAAGCGGGTCGTTTGATTGCGCCTTTTGATGAAGTGTTGGTGAGTAAGAACGCCTTCTATGTGGTTTGTCATGAGAAACAAGCCGACATGGGTCGTATTGCTACCTTCCGCGACTGGATGCTAGCGAAAGCGCAAAGTGAACAAGAGGACTTACTCGATGAATAACGTCATCATTGATGGTGAAGACAATCCCATCACCTTTATCTTTGCCCATGGTGCTGGCGCAGGCATGGAGCATGAGTTCATGCAGTCGGTAGCCAAAGGGTTAGCCTTTAAAGGGATACGAGTGATTCGTTTCAACTTCCCTTACATGATTAAACGTGCTGAAGATGGTAAGCGTCGTCCACCTGACAGAGCGCCTAAGCTACTTGAAGCCTATCAAGAGATTATTGAGCAGGTTGATGCCGATAAGCTTGTGATTGGTGGTAAGTCGATGGGAGGGCGTATGGCGAGCCATTTGTCTGAACTTGATAATGTGGCCGCAATGGCGTGTTTAGGCTTTCCTTTCCACCCACCAGGTAAACCCGAGAAATACAAAGGTGAGCATCTGGCTGAGTTAGCAAAGCCATGCCTCATTTTACAAGGTGAGCGCGATACCTTTGGTAAGCGTGAAGAGTTTGCTGATTTTGATCTGTCTGATTCTATTCGTGTTGAATTTATTCCCGATGGCGACCACAGCTTTAAACCTCGTAAGAGTTCTGGTTACACCGAGCAGCAGAATATTGCGTTAACCGTTGAGAAGTTATCAGCGTTTATCAAAGAGGTACTCAATGAGAAGTAAGTATTTACTCACGTTTGCTGGTATCTCTGGTGCGGTTGCTGTGATGCTTGGCGCCTTTGCAGCTCACGGTTTGAAAGCTATCTTGTCTGAATATCTGCTAGGCGTGTTTGAGACGGGTGTTCAGTACCAATTTATCCATACTCTAGCGATATTGGCGTGTGGCGCTCTGCTGCAGATGAAACTTGGCGCTAAATCACAAAAATATTTTTTCATTGCGGCAATTTGCTTTATCATCGGCATCCTTTGTTTTAGTGGCAGCCTTTATGGCTTGGCACTGACAGGAATAAAATGGTTTGGCCCTATCACTCCGTTTGGTGGTCTACTATTTATCATTGGTTGGGGAGTCTTCTCCTTCGCTGCTTTGAATATAAAAGAGGTAACTCAGTGAAACACGTACTACTTTATTGTCGCTCTGGTTTTGAAAAAGAATGTGCTGGCGAAATTCAAGACAAGGCAACACAACTGGAAGTGTTTGGTTTTCCTCGCCTAAAGAACAATACAGGTTTTGTATTGTTTGAATGTTACCAAGCAGGTGAAGCGGACAAGTTGATCAAAGAGATCGATTTCCAATCACTGATCTTTGCTCGTCAAATGTTGGCAGTGGCTGTTGAAATTAAAGACCTGCCAACCGATGACCGTATTTCTCCAATTCTTGAGGCGCTTTCTGAGAAAGAAGGTTTCCCTCGTTGTGGTGATATCCGTATTGAAACGCCAGATACTAACGAAGCAAAAGAGCTTTTGAAGTTCTGCCGTAAATTTACCGTGCCGATGCGTCAAGCGATGCGTGGTAAAGGCCTGATGACAGCGAAAGATAACGCTAAGAAGCCTGTGCTTCATTTATGCTTCATCGCTCCGGGCCACTGTTTTGTTGGTTACTCTTACCCAACGAACAACTCCCAGTTCTTTATGGGTATCCCTCGTCTGAAGTTCCCATCAGATGCTCCAAGCCGTTCTACATTGAAGCTAGAAGAAGCATTCCACGTATTCATCCCTCGTGATGAGTGGGACGAGCGTTTGGCTCCAGGTATGTGGGGTGTTGATTTAGGTGCATGTCCAGGTGGTTGGACTTACCAATTGGTTAAGCGCTCGATGTTCGTTCACTGTGTTGATAACGGCATGATGGCAGACAGCCTAATGGAAACAGGTCAAATTAAGCACCACATGGTGGATGGTTTTAAGTTTGAACCAGACCGTAAGAACGTAACTTGGATTATCTGTGACATGGTTGAGAAGCCAGCTCGTGTTGCTCACCTTATGGGTGAGTGGATCATCAAAGGCTGGGCGAAAGAAGCACTGTTCAACCTTAAACTGCCTATGAAAGGCCGTTACGATGAAGTACTGCAAGATATCGAGAACCTAAAAGTGTTCCTGATTGAGAACAAAGTGAAGTTCAAGATGCAGGCTAAGCACCTTTACCACGATCGCGAAGAGATCACGGTCCACATTCAGGCGCTTTCAAACATCTCACCGCACTAATATTTACGTTAGTGTGTCAGTGATAAAAAATGCTCCTTTAAGGGGCATTTTTTGTATCAATATTATCGAGTCACAGCGACTTAAGAGCTTGCTTCGTAACGAATATCTTGCAGGTTGAACCCTAAATCAATATCGGTTTTGAGTGCCGATACTTGCTTACATACACGAGCGGATTCGATGTGTTCGTCGAACTTCTTACGATATTTTTTCGGCAGATCTTCTGCTTGATAGGCCGCTTCGATATCTGGGTAAGTGGTCAATATCTCTTTGGCTGCTTTTGGCCCGATACCTGGGATGCCCGGTACTTGGCTTGAGCTTACGCCCGTTAATCCCCAGTAATCCGCCAGTTGTTCAGGTTTAACGCCAAACTCAGCTTCGATAAAGGGTTTATCTAACCAGCGGTGCTGGAAGTAATCTCGGATCTGAAGCGTTGGTGACAACAGTTGGCAGTAGCCCTTATCCGTCGAGACGATGGTGACGGTTTCTCCGTGGTCAGCCACTTTCTTTGCCAGTGTTGCGACGAGATCATCCGCTTCATCGCCATCAGACAGCAGTGAATCAATGCCTAACTCCCACCAAGCTTGTTGAATAGCATCAAGGCCTTTCATCAATGGTTCTGGCATGGGTTTACGATTCTGCTTATAAGCAGGAAGCACATCTGCGCGCCAGCCACGGTCTTGTAAATGGTGATCAAATACCGCGATGATGTGGGTGGGCTTTGATTCATCCAGAATCTTATTGAGAGTGCGAATTGTGGTGGTAATGGTTCTTGCTATATCGGTTGGATCCGGCTGAACAGAGTGCACGCGTCGGATGAGGTTTAAGGCATCGATAATAACAAGATGGATAGACATAAGTTTCCACTAAATAGGCAATAAAAAAGGGGCTGCTAGCCCCTTATAGTAACGTATCACTTGGTGAGTTGAAACGTTGGTAACGTAAACGCCTTAATCACGTGAGGCGATTTTATAGCAAGGCACGTAGTCGGTCCCTCCCGGTAACTTCATTCGATGTTGCTCAACAAAGTCATTCAGCAGTTGGTCCATCTTGGTCATTAGCTCTTTGTCGCCATCAATTAGGAATGGGCCGTGCTTCTCGATCTCCAGAATACCCTCTGCTTTGACGTTACCAGCCACAATGCCTGAGAACGCTTTACGTAAATTAGCTGCTAGGCTTTCTGTTTTTTGGTCCATATGAAGATCAAGCGCCGCCATAGATTCGTGTGTTGGGTCGAATGGCAGTTGGAACTCAGGCTCAATATGCAGTGACCAGTTGTAGCTGTAGGCATCACCGGTCTCTTTACGGTGAGAACGCACATCTGGCATCGCTTGTTTCATGATTTTCGCAGCGCGTGCTGGGTCATCAATCACGATCTCGTAATGTTTCTGAGCATCAGGCCCTAGAGTTTCCCCAATGAACTTATCGATTGAGCGGAAGTAAGCCTCACTCTCTTTCGAGCCCGTTAACACAATCGGCATTGGCTGTTCGGCGTTATTCGGGTGCATCATGATCCCTAAGATGTACAGCAGCTCTTCGGCCGTGCCGGGGCCGCCTGGGAAAATGATGATGCCATGTGCCATACGAACAAACGCCTCAAGACGCTTCTCAATATCTGGCATGATCACCAGTTCGTTGACGATTGGGTTTGGTGGCTCAGCCGCAATGATCGAAGGCTCGGTAAGCCCAAGATAACGATGATCGGTGTAACGCTGCTTCGCGTGACCAATGGCAGCCCCTTTCATTGGGCCTTCCATCGCACCCGGTCCACAACCGGTACAGATATTCAGTTCACGCAGGCCGAGTTCATTACCCACTTCACGAGTGTATTGGTACTCGCTGGCATTAATAGAGTGACCACCCCAACATACAATCAGGTTAGGCTCGATGCCCGGCGTCAGCGCACCTGCATTTCTCAAGATACCAAACACAAGGTTGGTAATGTGAGTGGCATTAGTCAGGTTGAGTCGTTGGTTATCGGCTAAATGCATGTTGACGTAAACAATGTCACGCAGCACTGAAAATAGGTGCTCTTGAATACCCTTGATGATTTCACCATCGACAAAGGCATGCTCTGGTGGGTTGCTTAGTTCGAGCTTAATACCACGCTCACGGCGAACGACTTCGACATCGAACGACAGATATTTGTCGAGCAACTCTTTGGAGTTGTCGGTATGGCTACCCGAGTTCAGGACCGCTAACGTACAGTTGCGATACAGTTGGTACAGATCACTAGACGCGGTTTTCTTAAGACGCTCAACCTCAAGTTGAGAGAGTAAATCCATGCTACCGGCAGGGCTGATATGAGTGATCATAGTGCCTCCTTGTTGAAAAGAGCAGGGGACGTTGAAGTGACCCTCTGGCTCGAGAGTGAGAAGCAAACGTTGAAAGTGTTTGGTTAAAGGTAGGAGAGAGTTAACCAGACGAAACGGATACGACAGCGTTGCTTGCCATGAATGCTTGTTAAGCGAATGTTAATCATTAGCTTAGCAAACATTGAGGGAAATGGTATGTGATAAGTATTTGAAAAAATGAAATAAATTAAATCTAGGGCTGGCCTAGTGCCAAACAAGTTGGTTGGTACCGCGTTGTTTTGCTTTATTTAGAGTCTTATTGAGTCGCTCTAGCACTTCTTCAGGTGTATCTGACTCTTTAAACTGAGTACTTGCCGCGCATAAAGTGATCGTGATTTGCTGGTCACGGAATTTAAAGGGCAGGCGGCTTACTTGAGTTTGAATGTTCTGAATCACCTGATGGCAATATTCATCGGTTTGCTCTGGCAGCAATAACACAAACTCTTCACCTGAAAAACGTGCCACAGTATCGGTGGTGCCTGCTTCTTTGGTAATAGTTCTTGCGATGATCTTGAGTGCTTTGTCGCCCGCGGTGTAACCAAAGCTATCGTTAATTGCTTTGAAGTTGTCGATGTCGAGCAGTACTACGCGTAGCGAGTGTTGCGCGCGGATCCAGCGGCGATACTCAAGCTCTAAGCGATCAGTAAAGGCAGTGCGATTGTAAACCTTGGTTAGAGGATCAAGCAGCATACGCTGAGCCTGATCTTCCAAGCGCTTACGGTAATCTTGCGTCACTTCATAGAGTGAATCTAACTGAGTCTTTCCGTAACTCATTCTCTCTATCAGAGCTTGTTCTTTTTGCTCTGCGTGGTTCAGCCTTTCCGAAAGAGAGGCGATTTCACTGAGTAGCGGATTAATCGACAGCTTTAAACTATCAATATCTTTCGCTTTATCTACCGAGCTTTGGCTTCTAGTGACTAGTTCATTTAACTCAGAGTTTAGACCTTGTCGGTGCTCAAAGTAGCTCTGGCTCTGGTCGGCATTTTGGTCTGCCGTTTTGATGCTGGACGCTAAAGAAGAATTAAGCTGATCGATGAATTGTTCAGACTTCTTACGTTCTAGGTTGGTGCCTTCAATAACCAGTTTGAGGATCTGAAGTGTTAGCTCAAGTAGGTTTTGTGTGGAAACACCAAGCAGCAGCTTCGCTCGAATATCGGTAAGCAGATCACCCGATTCACCCTCGAAGTCGAGTTCAGTGATCAGATGTTGTAGTTCGTTTGATAGGTCGGAAAGGAGCTCTTGTTCCGGAGAGTGCGCAGCGTCAGCAAAATGGGTGCGTGAGTTATTCGCCATAATCTTTATGGCACGCTCATAAATACCGAGAAGTTTCATGGCGTGGTCGACTTTCTGACTGCCATTGCATTCGGAGAAGCTAAGTAAGTTTCGTAGGTCGCGTTTGAGCTGTGCTGGAAGGCCAGTTATGCGCTGCAGCGTTTCCCCACTGTGCTTAATGCTATCGTCCAGATACCCGTTCTGTTTATCCATAGCCAACGTTTTCTGCTTAAGCATCCTTTCTAATACTGCCAGTTTTGGGATCATTGAGCTAATGTCTTTTTGCTTTTCTAGCTCTTCCCTAAGGGCAATGAGGTTTTCATCTAAATGGCTGTTACTACCAACACATGCATCACTTAAAGACGTGACGATACGCTTTAGAACTTTCTGTTCTCTAATAAACTTGAACGAGGTGTCTCTTTGCGTCAAACGGACCTGCTCCAACTGAGATTTCAGCTGGTGGAGTTGCGCCTGAATGTCTTTTTCAAGAATGCCCATAGATGTATTTATTAGCGCCGCGTAGACCGATCTCGATCATTTTGATGAAATTCCGTTACATCGATAATAACAAAACTAAAAATAAGGTCACGACTTGCTGCTCTTAACCGCTCGCAAATCAGTCATCTTTTAGCATTTTTTTGATGTTGTCCTCATTCTGGTACGAGGATTGTATTTTTATTAACCCTTGATTAATCGCATGTTTACACGCTTCTCTTATGTTACCAGTTGCAAGGCTCGCTGCTGGTGCATTATCGATAGCTTTTAGATAGACCCATTGGCTACTGCGCTCTTTGAGACTGATCTCACGGGCGAGATTGGTCGACATCAACAATACGTCGAGCAGCTCTTGATCGTTAATTGCGGTGTAAGCGCGTGGCAAGAATGGGTAGTCAGCGATGCCCATACGGACCGTTCGGTTGATGTTTCGCTCTGTTTCGAAGTCATTCACCCAAGACTGAATCTTTCTGAACATGTCCTCAGGCGACAAATCACGGTCCGCGTTTGGCTCGATATAAAGCAGGTTCGCATCCGAGAAGTGGTAGACACGAGCTGGGCCTTCAAGCTTAGATTTTAGGAATTCACCGAAAGCGTCTTCCAGTTCTAGACCGGCTTTGTAACCGTTCTGCGTGTACATATTGCGTAAGAACGGTAAATCAATCATCACGAAGCGTAAGCGGTCGTTGAGTGGCTCATGAATCAATTCGCCAAGTTGCCACTGTTCGAAGGTCTGGCTGGTTTGTTCCAGCGAGTTAGAGAGCTTCGCATTGAGCATTCTTAAGTTCGGAAGCTTTGAACGTGAGTGCGTAAATAGGTCGGTGCGCAGTGAGTCCACTTCTTTGGCTAAGGTTTGAATGAGATAGCCACGGCGCAGAACAAAGAAGAACAAGACAATGCTGAACAGGAATAGGGCGAACGATATTTTTTGGAACTTACGATGCTCCAGTTTGTATTGCTCTAGCTCTTGCGCTTGGCCTGCGTAGTGCAGGGTTTGTTCGGCAAATTCTTTCTGTTGACGGAACGCGTCTTCGCCAACACGGTTAAGTTTTTGCTGCTCTAGAGAGACAAGGCTGTTGTACTGCTTAAGGTTCGCCAACGCTTGTTGTGGGCGACCTGCCTGCTCATAACCTAAAGAGAGTAAGTAGTACGATTGTTGTGAAAGATGCATGTTCTCTATCTGACGTGAGATCTCAAGCGCACGTGTCGCATGCTTGATCACATCTTCGCTTTCTTGCAGGTGATACGCTAACCCTGCCGATAGCAGCGCTGCACGACCTTCCAGTTTTGGAATGTCGGTGTATTCCAGCAGCTCAAGGGCACGGGTTAGGTACTGTTCTGCTAAAGGGTAGTTATAAAGACGTAGGTAAGTTGCCGATAGACTTAGTCGGATATCAATGACTTGGTGGATATCTCGGTCAGTGCTTTCGTGATCAAGAACGTTGAAGAAGTGCACTAAGGCAAGGTTATATTTCCCTTGATAGAAGTACACATCACCCATTTTCTTAAGCACTTGCGCTAAGACAGGCGAATTTTCAAAGTTATCATAGAAATCAGCGGCCTGAGATAGGTGTTCTAGCGCTTTATCTAGCACTTGGCGCTCAAAGAAAAGCTGCGCAAGCAGGCGGTTGACCTTGGCCAAACGTGAACTTAGGTTGCCCTCTACTGATTTCCAGTAGCCATACAACAACTCAGATAATGCGTGATTGTACTCTTTATGGGTCAGATAAAATTCGCCGACTGAGATGTGGTAGTCGATGGTGACTTTTTCAGAGTAACGCTGATCGAGATAGGTTTTGGCTTCTTGATAGAACTTTTCGGCTTCATCGATCTTGTTGTCGTAAGAGGCGATGTCGGCTTTCAACATGATCAAGCGATAGGTAATGCCTTCCGTTAAGCGCAAGGTTTTATTCACCGAATCTAGATTTTCTTCAATGCTCGTGAGCGCTGATTTTGCTTTGGCTGACTTTCTATCACTCAGCCAAAGTAAGCGAACTTTTAAGATCTGAAGATCTATTTTTAGGTAATCAAGCTTATAGGTTTGCGCTAGCTCAGAGGCTTTGTCGATGTGCTGAATCGCAATACGCATATTGCCAAGGTTGTATTCCGCTTTGGCTAAGATCTTATACGCATCGATACTGCTGTTTGGTGTTCGAATCGAGGAGTCTGTCTCTTCGCGAGAAATAGCTGAAGGGCTTTTCTCGCGCTGATCAGAAAGGACACGCAGCGTTAGGTAGCTGTTGGCCATTTGTTTTGCTTGGCTCGGCTCGATCTCAACCAAGTTATTGGCTTCATTGAGTAGCGCCGACGAATAAACCGACGCATTGACCGATGTGCTTAAGCTTAAAATAAATAGACTAACAACGTATAACCAACGCATTTCAATGTCCCTTTAAAGATTTGGTAGGTTCAAATAAGTGTGGGTGGTTCTCGCCGGATTATTGGCGAGCCATACGCTTATTGTGGCTTGGTCTATCTTGCTCTGTTGAGCGGTATGGGTTGATATCCAGACCACCACGACGCGTGTAACGTGCGAATACGGTTAGCTTCGATGGGCCACAGTATTTCATGATATCAGTGAAGATACGTTCAACACATTGTTCGTGGAATTCATTGTGCTCACGGAAAGAAACTAAATAACGTAGCAGAGCTTCACGGTCAATTTGCTTACCAGAATATGCGATCTCAACGCTGCCCCAATCCGGTTGATTGGTGATCAAACAGTTCGACTTCAATAGGTGGCTATGCAGTGTCTCTTCAACGTCTTGTTCGCCAGCAGCGCCTTCAAGCAGTGACGCTTCAAAGTCGTAGCTAGTGATTTGGATGTCTTGGTTGTCGATACAGTCACCTTCCATCGTCACGATAGGTTGGTTGGTGTAGTCGGTTACTGAGTTTACATTCACAATCACCGTTTCGCCTGCACATGCCGACAAATCTTGGGTTAGGCGCTCGGTGACTTGATCCCAGTTTTCAAATTGAGTCTGGTTGTAGCTGTTCAGGTACAGCTTGAAAGATTTTGATTCAATTAAATTTGGACTGGTTGCTGGGATGAAAACTTCACCGACCGCCACTTGTGGTAGGCCATTGGTGTTTAGCCACGAAAGCTCGTACATCGTCCAAATATCATGACCAACAAAAGGCAGCTCGCCGTTTAGCGCAAGATCATCGCGATTAAGGCTACGAGGTACTGGTTGCAATAAACTTGCATCGTATTGGTTAGAGTACTCAGTTTTTTGGCCAAGGGTTAAACCCGTTAGCTCTTTTGCGTCAGAATATTTGCTCATACTTTCGTTTCAAATTCGATTAGAATGGGGGCGATTTTACTGAATCCCCCTTACCCTGTCATTAAGTCATCGCTTAATCGGCGTGGAAAGGGCTTGGATTCTATTTATTATTTTGTGTTTAGGAGATTTTCATGACTCAACGTGCTCAAGACGCACTACTTTCTTTTAGTCAGCGATACGTTGACACGTGGCAGCAGCAACACCAAAGCTTACCTCGTAATGAGGAGTTGGTGGACATCGTATCGCCATGCGTAGAAGAAAAGAGTGGCGACGCCGTGTTGTGGAAGCACTATCCACGTGAGCAATTCGCGGATTTCACCAACGTTGAAACCGGGATTGAGTTGACTTTGCATGAAGACATCAAGACTTTCTACGGCGCACAATTCAGCGCAGATATGAATGCAACTTTTGATGGTAACGAGCTGACTCTATTACAGATTTGGAGTGATGAAGACTTCGAATGCCTACAAGAAAACATTTTGGGTCACTTGGTAACTCAGCGTCGCTTGAAGCTAAAACCAACGGTTTTCATTGCCGCGACCGATGCAGAGCTGGATGTTATCTCTATCTGTAACCTAACGGGTAACGTGATTTTGGAGCGTTTAGGTACCAAAAATCGTGATGTACTCGCCGAGACATTGGCAGAATTTTTAGAAAAGCTACAACCAGCGGTATAAATAGATGTACGTACTAGAACTTCAATTTGAGTGTTTTGATAACACAACGGTAAGCGCTGTCGACAAGGCTGTTAATGGCTTAATGGATGCACTTCGTTATAACGGACAAGTGTTAGGTCGTGAGTTCCCAATCGTGATGGGCGATGGTGAATTCTATGTTCGCGTTGTGTGCCCGGAGCAAGATAGCTTGCACCCGCGTAATCACTCAGACTTTGTGAAAGTGTGTTTTGATCGCTTGTCTAACGCGAGTCTACTAGCGCCTAAAATGCGTTTGCTAGGTCGAGACCTGAACTCAGAAGAAGTGGCTGAAGATGAAACGCCAAGCTGGCAGGTGTTATACACGACATTCGTGCATACCTGTTCGCCGCTGCGTAGTGGCGATAGCTTGCTACCAATCCCTTTGTATCGTAATCCACCTACATTCAATGGCGACCATAAAGCCGTATTGAAATGGCAGACCGAATGGCAAGCCTGTGATGAAGTACAAATGGGTGGTGGTTGTCGCGCGGAACATGCAACGCTAACCGAGATCAGTGACACGAAGAGTGTGCTGTTTAAACGCGGTTGGGGTCTAAGAGGGCGCATTGAATATCTGACTAAGGTTCCAACCTACTATTACTTATACCGTGTCGGTGGAATCAGCCTGAAAGATGAAAAAGAGCGAAAATGCCCGCAATGTGGTGGTGAATGGCTGCTAGATGCGCCTATCCACGATATTTTCTATTTCAAATGTGATGACTGCCGATTGGTGTCAAACATCTCTTGGGATCACCTGAAGTAGTCTTCTTGTGGTTATTTAAGCGTCATGCTTTAGATATCGGAGTGCTATTTAGTGCTCCGATATTTTTTTTATATTAAATGTTTAGCACCTTGTATCATCCCCGATGCAGTGACTTCGTTACCTGTCTTAGCTCGATCTTTGTTACTCTCTTATCGTTACCCACTTCTCCTTTCAATACGCACAGAACGTGATATTCAGCTCTTTCTGTAGCACTAATGTATTCATTGAGATAATCCAACTCCCATCAACTTTTAGTTACCTCAATAGTTAGCCTGATCACAATAATCAATCAGTTCTCTTTCAATTTATATTCTGCTCAATATAAATGGGATCGATCCCATGGGAATATTCCCATTGTGAATAATAACCTGATTCTAGATCTGAAAGGAATGGACGATGAAACTGTTACCTATTGCTGCTGCACTCTCTACTGCTTTACTTGCCCCTAATTTATACGCTGATGAAACCACGCCATTGGAGTTCAATGGCTACATGCGCGGCGGCGTTGGCTTGAGTAATGAAGGCGGCTCAAACAGCAAGTGGGAGGTGAGTAAAGTTGGCCGACTCGGCAACGAAAATGACCTGTATGGTGAGTTTGGCTTTAAGAAAGAGGTGTATGCTGAGGACGACGTTTCATTTTTAGTTGATTCCATGTTGTCGTACTGGCAAGGCCAAGATGAGAATGCCGCGGATAAAAGCGTGGATGTGGTGCAATTGAATGTTCAAGCGGTAGGGCTTTTTGAAGATAAGGACATTGGGATTTGGGCGGGTGAGCGCTACTACCAACGTCATGATGTGCACATCGTTGATAACTACTACTGGGATGTAAGTGGTATTGGTGCCGGCGTTGAACACATCAATATGGGCCCTGGTAAATTATCGGTGGCTTTGATTCAAGACACGGTGACTGGCGATGTGTTTGATGGCAAAGAAACCACAGCCATGATTGCTGATGTGCGTTATGCAGGCATTCCATTGTGGAACAATGCGGATCTTGAGGTCGGTATTGATATGAACTTCGCCAATGAAAAACAAGGTCAAACGGTAGATGCGGATGACAGCGTAATGCTAACGGCGAGCCTGAATCAAAACCTATCAGGCGGCTTCAATAAAACTATTCTACAGGTTGCTAACTCTGGTTATGCCGAGCAGATGACGACTTTTGGAACGGGTAAAGGCATTGTTCGTGATGCAAACAACAACGACGCCGAGGGTTTCCGTTTGATTAACTGGGGCGTGCTTGCGATTGGTGAGAACATTGAGTTTGGCCATACTGTGCGTTATGCCGCGTCAACCGGTGTGGGTGCTAATAACAGTGATGATGACTCTTTCAGTGCAGTTATTCGTCCGCTTTATAAGTGGGACAAGCGCATGCGTACCATTCTTGAAATTGGTGGTTTTGTAGAAACGATTGATAACCAAGATGGGGCAGGTGGTAAATTCACCATCGCTCAGGCTTGGGTTCCACAAGTGGGTTTCTGGTCTCGTCCTGAATTCCGTATCTTCGCCACTTACCTGAATGATGCTGAAAACGACAATGCCTTCGGTGAAGGTAAAAACAGTGAAATGAGCGTTGGCATGCAAGTGGAAGCTTGGTGGTAAGTCGAACTTTCTGGTAAATCCTAACCAACAAAAAGGGGCTGACGTTATGTC
>NZ_JBFRTQ010000037.1:0-73481 GCF_041474195.1 Vibrio sp. 10N.222.52.C3
TATTATTACTAGTGAAAGAATTACCAGTTGAATAATTTATAGGCTTAGCAGGGTTGCTGAGTTTCCAAAACTTTATATTTATTTAAATTTGAGAGGACAAATCATGTCTGTGATCAAGATGACTGACCTGGAACTTGCAGGTAAACGCGTATTTATCCGTGCTGACCTAAACGTACCAGTAAAAGACGGTAAAGTAACTTCAGATGCACGTATCCTTGCATCTCTACCAACTATCAAACTTTGCCTAGAAGCTGGCGCAAAGGTAATGGTTACTTCTCACCTTGGTCGTCCTACTGAAGGCGAATACAACGAAGAGTTCTCTCTAGCTCCTGTAGTTAACTACCTAAACGACGCACTAGACTGCGAAGTTAAACTAGCTAAAGATTACGTAAACGGCCTAGAGCTAAACGCTGGTGAACTTGTTGTTCTTGAAAACGTTCGTTTCAACAAAGGCGAGAAGAAGAACGAAGAAGCACTTTCTAAGCAATACGCTGCACTATGTGACATCTTTGTAATGGATGCATTCGGTACAGCTCACCGTGCTCAAGCTTCTACACACGGCGTTGGTACTTACGCTCCTGTAGCATGTGCTGGCCCTCTTCTAGCTGCTGAGCTTGAAGCGCTTGGTAAAGCAATGGACAACCCAGCTCGCCCACTAGTGGCTATCGTTGGTGGTTCTAAAGTTTCTACTAAACTAACCGTTCTAGAATCTCTTTCTAAAATTGCTGACCAGCTTGTTGTTGGTGGTGGTATCGCGAACACATTCATCGCTGCTGAAGGCCACAACGTAGGTAAGTCTCTATACGAAGCTGACCTAGTTGAAACGGCTCAAAAGCTAATGAAAGAGTGTGCTATCCCAGTAGCAACTGACGTTGCATGTGCTAAAGCATTCGACGAAAACGCAGAAGCTGAAATCAAGCACGTTTCTGAAGTTCAAGACGACGACATGATCTTCGACCTTGGTCCAGATTCAACTGCGGCACTAGCTGAAATCATCGGCAACGCGAAAACAATCCTTTGGAACGGCCCTGTAGGCGTATTCGAATTCAAGAACTTCGAAGCGGGTACAGCTGGTATCTCTAAAGCAATCGCTGAGTCTGCAGGTTTCTCTGTAGCAGGTGGTGGTGACACGCTAGCAGCTATCGATAAGTTCGGTATCAAAGCTGACGTTTCTTACATCTCTACTGGCGGTGGCGCTTTCCTTGAATTCGTTGAAGGTAAAGTACTTCCTGCAGTAGCAATGCTTGAAGAGCGTGCTAAAGCATAATTGATTTAGAAAGGCGAGATGTGAATCTCGCCTTTTAACGTTTGCTGCATATCACACTTTTTTGCTAGAATGGCATAAGTTGTGAGCAAACGATTGCAAGTTTTTAAACTTAAGTTTTTTAATCTTAAAACGATAGAATAAATAGGACTATTTCCATGTCTAAGATCTTCGATTTTGTAAAACCTGGTGTGATTTCTGGCGATGACGTACAGAAAGTATTTGAAGTAGCAAAAGAAAACAAATTTGCTCTTCCTGCTGTAAACGTTGTTGGTACTGACTCTGTAAACGCAGTACTAGAAGCAGCTGCTAAAGTTAAAGCTCCAGTAGTTGTTCAGTTCTCTAACGGCGGCGCTGCATTCTTCGCAGGTAAAGGCGTTAAACTTGAAGGTCAAGGCGCACAAGTTCTTGGCGCTGTAGCTGGTGCAAAATACGTACACGCTGTAGCTGAAGCTTACGGTGTTCCAGTTATCCTGCACACTGACCACGCTGCTAAGAAACTTCTTCCATGGATCGACGGTCTACTAGACGCTGGTGAAGAGTTCTTCGCACAAACTGGTAAGCCTCTATTCTCTTCTCACATGCTAGACCTTTCTGAAGAGTCTCTAGAAGAGAACATCGAAACATGTGCTAAGTACCTAGAGCGCATGGCTAAAATGAACATGACAATCGAGATCGAACTTGGTTGTACTGGTGGTGAAGAAGACGGCGTTGATAACTCTGATATGGACGCATCTGAGCTTTACACTTCTCCAGAAGACGTAGCATACGCTTACGAGAAACTAATGGCTGTTAGCCCACGTTTCACTATCGCTGCATCTTTCGGTAACGTACACGGTGTTTACCAAGCTGGTAACGTTGTACTTACTCCAACTATCCTACGTGACTCTCAAGCATACTGTGCAGAGAAGTTCGGTATCGCACCTAACGCTCTAAACTTCGTATTCCACGGTGGTTCTGGTTCTTCTGAAGCAGAAATCCAAGAGTCTATCGGCTACGGTGTTATCAAAATGAACATCGATACTGATACACAGTGGGCAACTTGGGACGGTATCCGTCAGTACTCTGCTGACAACTTCGATTTCCTACAAGGTCAAATCGGCAACCCAACTGGCGAAGCTGCTCCAAACAAGAAGTACTACGATCCACGCGTATGGCTACGTGCTGGTCAAGCTTCAATGGTTGCTCGTCTAGAGAAAGCATTTGCTGACCTTAACGCTGTAGACGTACTATAATTCTTTGAATTAAGTACTCTTTAAGTTTTAAAAACCCGCTCATTGAGCGGGTTTTTTTATATCTGATAAAAACTTGTACTAAATATGTGAAAAACCTAGCGTGCGGTGAATAAATTTCGTAGTCTTTTAGTTATCGGTATTTGTGTTTATCGGTAAGTTTTAATAATTCAAAAGCTTACATAAATATGACTTTGCAATCTGTCAAAGATAGGATATCGTGCCGAAAAACTGAACTTGGTTCAGTTTATAAAAAGGACTTGGCTTTAATTTACTTTTAACACAATGACTTAACGGTAATTACACTGTTTATTATATTGCAGAGTAAATGAGGCTTAAGGCAGTTTAGCCCATAGCATATTATATAGAGGATGCACATTATGGCTGATAGTTCGACAGCGATTGAGACTCCACTTGTGGATGGTTTGTCTCAAGCAGAGCAGTGGTTAACAAATAATTCAGATTTATTTATCCAATATGGCGTAAATATCATTTCAGCACTGATAATTCTATTTATTGGTAACCTTATTGTTAAAGCAGTAGCGAATAGCGTGTCTAAGGTTCTTCAGAAGAAGAAAATGGACCGAGCCGTTGTGGAGTTCGTCCATGGTTTAGTTCGTTACTTGTTGTTTGTGATTGTTTTAATTGCTGCACTTGGTCGTCTAGGCGTTCAAACTGCATCTGTGGTTGCTGTTATTGGTGCGGCTGGTTTAGCGGTAGGCTTAGCGTTACAAGGCTCACTATCTAACTTTGCAGCTGGTGTACTTATCGTTGCATTCCGTCCATTCAAGTCTGGTGACTACGTGGAAATTGGTGGTGTAGCAGGTTCGGTTGATTCAATTCAAATCTTCCAAACAGTTCTAACAACGCCAGACAACAAGATGGTTGTAGTACCTAACGGTAGCGTTATTGGCAGCCCAATTACTAACTACTCTCGTCATGATACGCGTCGTATTGATCTAATGATTGGGGTTTCTTACAACGCTGATCTTCAAAAGACAAAAGCGCTACTGACTAAGATTTGTGAATCTGATGAGCGTGTACTGAAAGAGCCTGGTGTTCAAGTTGGTGTTCACACACTAGCAGACTCTTCAGTAAACTTTGTTGTTCGCCCATGGGTTAGCACTGCAGAGTACTGGAATGTTTACTTCGACCTGATGCAAGCAATCAAAGAAGGCTTGGATAATGAAGGTATCGAAATCCCATTCCCGCAAATGGATGTACACATGAATAAAGTAGAAGCTTAATTTCTAGTTAGTTTTTATAACTATAAGCTTTTATAAGGAAAGGCGGATAACTTAGGTTATCCGCCTTTTTTGTTGGTTTTCTAAGAAAAACAGATTTACCAGTATTGTTCAATAAGTCCATTGGTAAGCACAGCTGCTATGGCGAACATCATGGTTGCTACCACGATATCGATGCCTTTCTTAACCTTAGGTTTAGATAGCGTCGGGCCTAGTTTTGCAGCGCCTAATGACAAAGAATAGAACCAGACGAACGAAGCCAATATAGTCCCCATAGCAAATGCAATTCTGTCGTTGCCTTCAAATTGCCCACCAATGGATCCAAGAATTACCACGGTATCCAAATAGAGATGTGGGTTTAATACTGTTACTGCCAATGCCCCTAAAATAACGGTGCGCTTGCCACGCGCTAATATCTCACCTTTCGACTCATCACTGGTGCGCACTTTGAATGCACTGCGTAGTGAGAGCAAACCATACACAGTCAGAAAAGCGATGCCACCTAGTGTCACTGAGGTAAGCAGTAATTCATTTTGCGACAAGATCGCTCCGCCGCCAAAAATGCCTAATGAGATAAACAGAGTATCGAGCAGGCTACAAATCGTTGCTGTCGTTAAATGATGATTGCGTTTTATCCCTTGATTTAGGACGTACGCATTCTGAGCGCCAATAGGGATAATCATACTTGCCCCTAGACCAATACCTTGTAATAAAACCCAAAAACTCATTTTAACCTCCACTTATTTAACGATATTTACGTGCTATATGGCGAAGATACTCTGACCCTTTAAATAAGTATAATTAATGATTTTAATCTATTATTAGAGTTGCTAATGTGGTGATGAGTTAGCTTAAAAAGGAAGCAAATTGATGCGCGGATTGGATTATAAATGGATTGAAGCACTGGATGCTGTAGTAAAACAACGTAGTTTCGAAAGGGCTGCTGAGCAGTTATATATCTCCCAGTCGGCGGTATCTCAACGCATCAAACAGCTGGAAAAGTGGTTGGCTCAGCCAGCCTTGGTGAGAGAAAGCCCGCCTAGACCAACGCCTGCGGGTAAAAAACTACTGGGCTTATATCGCCGTGTTCGTTTGTTAGAGCACGAGCTTGTGCCTGAGTTGATGAATGAAGAGGGTAATCAACCACTATCGATATCCATAGCCACCAACGCTGATAGTTTGGCGACATGGTTGCTACCAGCTTTGTCGGATGTGATTAAGTCTCGCCAAGTCGAGTTGAACCTCGCGATTCATGGTGAGTCGAGAACCATTGAAAAGATTAAAAGTGGCGAGGTGGCCGGTGCAATCAGTTTGGAGTCTCAAGCGATTCCTGGCTGCAGTGCTGACTATCTCGGTAGGATGGATTATGTGTGCGTGGCTAGCCCTGACTTTCATCAGCGTTACTTTGCAGAGGGCGTAAACTACGCCACCTTAAGCAAAGCACCTGCGGTTTCCTATGATCAATACGATGATCTGCATAAGAAGTTTCTGCATGATCATTTTAACGTCCCGAGAGACAGTGTGATCAATCATACAGTCGGCAGTTCAGAAGCATTTGTGCGCTTGGCATTATCGGGTGTAGCCTATTGCTTGATCCCCCGATTACAGATTATCGATGAGCTCGAGTCTGGTGCTCTGATTGATATTACCCCTGGCTTTCTGCTCTCTTATCGCATCTATTGGCACCATTGGCAGCTTGAGAGCGGAGTATTAAAAGAGGTATCCCAAGCAATATTGAGTTTTGCTCACAATCACTTACCTCAGTAAACTGTTGGTTTTTTCAGCGTCAAAGTTCTGTTAGAAGTGTGTGCTCTGGATTGGCTAAACGATAAATTGCTCTATGATGAAAGGACATTTGTTTAGCATAGGTCATACCTAATGAAGCTTGTACCAAAGATGTTAGCAACGTCTCTTACTCTTACTGCGGCGTTGAGTGCTGTGAGTTTTCCATCATTGGCTGACTCTCCATCCTTTCCTCATATTTCAACGACAGGCTATGGTGAAGTGATCGCTACACCTGATATGGCGACATTCTCTGTGAGAGTCGTGGAATCGACGATGACTGCTGAACAGGCTAAAAATACCGTTGATAAAGTCGTGACAGGCTTTCTAAACAAGCTGCATCAAGCTGGTGTTGATGAGGCGAGTGTACACAGCTCTAACCTGTATTTATCTCCTCAATATCATTACCCGAAAGATGGCAAACCGGAACTGGTTGGCTACCGCGCCTCACGTAATGTGACCGTTCAAGTGACTGAGCTAGCTAATCTTAATGAGTACATGGATATTGCGATTGGAGAAGGCATTAATCAGATCGACAACATCCAACTGCAAGTTCGCGACCAAGCTAAGTATCAAGAGCAAGCGCGCTTAGAAGCCATTAAAGATGCGACATCAAAAGCTAAATCATTGGCGAGTGGTTTTGAGCGCGAGTTAGGTGATGTATGGCGCGTGGATTACAACGCTCAATCTTCTCAGCCAGTACTCATGCGTTCAATGGCGATGGATGCAAGAACAGAATCGAACTCTTATGAAGACTCAACGATCACCATTCGTGATCGCGTGAATGTGATCTACCAGATCGAAGAGTAATGACAGTGCTATAGAAGGTTTTGGATCATGACGACCTAATTACCTACGATAGGCCAAATGCTAAAAAGGCTCTCATGATGAGAGCCTTTTTTATGCATTTTGAGTGCGATGATTAGTGAAGAAGACGAGCACGGATTGTGCCTTCGATCTCTTTCAGTTTAAGCAGTGCTTCTTCAGAGCGATCGGCTTCTACATCGATAACGACATAACCCATATCAGCCGCAGTCTGTAGGTATTGACCCGCGATGTTGATCCCTTCCTCAGCGAAGATGGTGTTGATCTGAGTTAGGATGCCTGGGCGGTTTTCGTGAATGTGTAATAAACGAGACGTTCCAGTATGCAGTGGTAGTGATACCTCAGGGAAGTTAACACTTGATAGCGTAGAGCCGTTATCAGAGTATTTCGCTAGCTTACCAGCAACTTCAACACCAATGTTCTCTTGTGCTTCTTGAGTTGAACCACCCACGTGAGGCGTTAGGATCACGTTATCGAACTGCATTAATGGAGACTCAAACGGGTCTGCATTGGTTTTTGGTTCTGTTGGGAAAACATCAATAGCCGCACCTGCAAGGTGTCCAGACTCCAGAGCGCCACACAGAGCAGGAATATCGACTACCGTGCCACGAGCTGCGTTGATAAAGATAGAACCAGGCTTCATGCGCTCGAACTCTTCTTTACCCATCATGTCTTTTGTTTCGTTGGTTTCAGGTACATGCAAAGAGATTACGTCACACTTGTTCAGTAATTCCGTCATGGTATGAACTTGCGTTGCGTTACCCAGAGACAGTTTGTTTTCAATGTCGTAGAAGTAAACACGCATGCCAAGGTTTTCAGCAATAATACCCAGTTGAGTACCGATGTGACCGTAGCCAATAATACCTAAACGCTTACCACGGGCTTCGTAAGAGTTGTCGGCACTCTTTTTCCAGATGCCACGGTGTGCAAGCGCGTTCTTTTCTGGAATGCCACGTAGTAGCAATAGAACCTGACCTAGAACGAGTTCGGCAACACTTCGAGTGTTGGAGAACGGTGCATTGAAAACAGGGATACCGCGCTTTGCTGCTGCTTGAAGGTTGACTTGGTTAGTACCAATACAGAAACAACCGACAGCAACCAGCTTTTCAGCCGCATCAATAACTTCTTGGGAGATGTTGGTGCGAGAACGGATACCAATGAAGTGAGCATCTTTAACTGCTTCAAGAAGTTCATCTTCAGGTAGTGAGCCTTTGTGGTACTCAATGTTTGTGTAACCAGCGGCTTGCAGTACTTCTACAGAAGAAGGGTGAAGACCTTCTAGAAGTAGAATTTTTATTTTTTCTTTTTCCAGTGAAACTTTGGCCATTGTTCTCGTCCTTAAAATGGAAAGGTTGGGCAAATGCGGCGCACGTGCTACAAAATGGCTGAAAGGGGAACAAATTCACCACTTTGTTAGGAGACAAACGTTTTCCCTGTGCGTCTTCTGAACAATAAAGTAACAAAAAAAAAATGTTTTGGGTAAGAAAATTACGGAATAAGACATAATTTTACAGCAATAAAGCAAAAAAAACGGCGCCCTAGGGCACCGTCTGTAATGAAGTAACAGAAAAACTCAATCTTCTATTATTTATTCTTCGATTTTTGCACCTTCAGGCGTGCCAGTGATAACTATATCAGCACCACGGTGAGCGAACAGACCAACCGTTACCACACCAGCGATACCATTGATGATATCTTCTAGCTGTTTTGGGTTTTCGATCGCCATGCCGTACACATCTAGGATCACGTTGCCGTTATCGGTTGTGCAGCCTTCGCGGTAAACTGGGTCACCACCAAGTTTTACTAATTCACGAGCAACGTATGAGCGTGCCATTGGGATAACTTCAACAGGCAGTGGGAATTTACCCAACACATCAACTGCTTTGGTACCATCAACGATACAAATAAACTTATCAGAGATAGCTGCTACGATTTTTTCACGAGTCAAAGCAGCGCCGCCGCCTTTGATCATATCGCGAGAACCGTTAATCTCGTCAGCGCCATCAACATAGATGTCTAGCTTGAATACGTCGTTGCATTCGAATACTTTGATTTCTAGCGCTTCTAGTTTTTCAGTAGAGGCTACAGAGCTTGAAACCGCACCCTTGATTTTGTCTTTCATTGTGCCAAGTGCGTCGATGAAGTGATTTACTGTTGAGCCAGTACCTACACCTACAATGCTGCCTTCTTCAACATATTGAAGTGCTGCCCAGCCCGCTGCTTTTTTCATTTCATCTTGAGTCATGCCATTCTCCTGAATAAGGTCTTGCGCTTTGAATTAATCGTTTGCGTAATGATGAAGTTAACGTTTAGATATTGGGGTAACTTTTGGATATCGAGGTTAACGTTTGCGGCGCGATTATAGCGCTTTAATGGTTGTTTTCCCATTGCCAAGTTTTACTCGGAGTCACGATTTTAGGTAACGGAATGTCCCATTCTTCAATCGGTAGCGTATCAACATGTTGGCAATCATGAGCCAAACCAATAGGAGCTGCACCTTCGCCCGTCTCGAACCACTTTGCCAAGGTGCGATCGTAATATCCGCCGCCCATACCTAAACGATGGCCATGGGAGTCAAAGCCGACAAGGGGCGTAAGAATAAGGTCGAGTTGCTGACAAGGTTTAACCAGCATTTGATTGAGCTGAGGTTCGACAATACCGTACTTATTCAAGACCGTCGGTGTGGTTGGCGAGTAGTGTAAAAACAGCAGATGTCCGGCCGAGAAGGGGTGCAATACTGGTAAATAAGTTTGCTTACCTTGCGCCCATAACCATTCAATTAAAGGCTGGGTATCGAGTTCGCCATCAATCGAAATATAGAGGGCTATATGTTGAGCCGACTGAATATCATCAAGCTGAGCACACTGCTTAACTAAGTCTATCCCGGATTGAGTTTGTTGTTCGCTAGATAGGGAGTTACGTTTGATGCGGATCTGTTTGCGAAATTCGCTGCGTGTGAGCGTCTTCATAAGAAGGGATACCCCAAAGTGCCGTTGAGAATAGATGGCCCTTGAACCAGCGAGTTCAAGGCGGATCAGCAATGATTACCGTAGGCTTCTCGGCGGACCGAGCATGCTCAATAGCACTCAAGTACTAACCCTTAGGGATTGCTTATCGGCTCGGGGACGTGAATCCTCTGACAAACACTCCAGGGTAAATTTTGTGTACGCTATTGCTGTCCGTGCTTAACTTTACTGAGGACATCTGAAAGTGATGTCGTGAGCTGTTCCATTCGCTCGGTCAGTGCGTTTTGTTCATCATTTGCTTCAAACTTCTTGGTTTGTAATTCGTAGCAAATATTCAGAGCTGCGATAGTCAGCAGCTTCACTTCATTGGTTACCTTAGTACGTTCAGCCATCTCTTTCAATCGATTATCAAGATCGGCCGCCGCTGCAATCAATGACTCTTCTTGCCCTGGTGGACAATTCACTCGAGTCAGTTTTCCTAATATTTCAACGTCTACCGCTTGATTACTCATGATGGATGAACTCTTTAACGCGCTATTTTAAGGCTGTTGCCCTTCGCCATTTTTTGAGAAAGAAAAAGTGCAAGTACCGATGAGGAAGCAATCTCCTCTGAGGGAGAAACTATAGGTAAACCGCTATTAAGATTCAAGCTTTTCAGAGTGACTGTTTGTAAATGAGAGCTTGAGCACACAGTAATTCAGCAAATTGAACAATTGGTAGTCAGTCATCCTTCAATTGCTGGGGATCGATGCTTACCAGAATTGGGGTGAAGTGGTACGATTATACTATCGATATAAAGAATAACTGAGCGAGCTATCTGATGAGCGAAACTACTTTACCTGACTACCTAACGGTTGCGACTGAACTTCAATCGGCAAGTCTAGCCGTAACCCCTGCTGAGATGCACGGTTTATTAACGGGTATGTTAAGCGGAGGCTTAAGCCTTGCAGATAAAAGCTGGCAACCACTGATCTTCGATTACACCAATGAAGGCATGGGTTGGCCAGATCGCGCATTAACGCTAGCGGAAGCGACACTGAAAGTAACGACCAGTGAAATCACAGGTTCGGGTATGGAATTGTCTATGTTGCTGCCTGACGAAGACGCAAGCGCAAGCCTATTTGACTTGGCTGATGGTGTGTCTGATTGGATTAACCATTTCATTTCTGGTCTAGGCTTGGTTGGCGCTCAATTGAACAAAGCGTCTGACAGTACAAAAGAAGCATTAGCTGATCTAGAAGAGATGGCCAAGCTAGGCATTGACGAAGAAGATGATCTGGAAGAGCAAGCGCAGCTTCTAGAGCACGTTATTGAGCACGTAAAAGCGTGTGCACTAACGATTCATGCTGAATTTGGTGCTCGCCCATCTGAAGATGCGGCGCCTACCATTCATTAATTCGTTGGCCGGTTTGAGGTTATGATGGCTCAGTATGATGTTGTAATTGCTGGTGGCGCAATGGCAGGGGCAACCTTAGCCCTTGCTTTGAATCACCTAAGCCAAGGTTCACTGTCGATTGCGGTAGTGGAGCCTTATCAGGTTGATCATCAAGCTCACCCTGGGTTTGATTCTCGTTCGATTGCTTTGTCCTATGGCACGGTGCAGATCCTGGATTCTTTGCGCTTATGGCAATCTATCGCTCCGGTCGCGACCCCGATTAAAGATATCCATGTTTCGGATCGCGGGCATGCCGGAATGACAGACATCTACAGTGAAGAGCTTGCTGTAGATGCGCTTGGCCACGTGGTCGAGTTAGCAGATGTGGGTCGAATCTATCAGCAGAAACTTGAATCAGAAGCGGCAATTACCATGCTTTGTCCTGAGTCTGTTAGTAAAGTTGAACGTGAAGAAGCGTTGACGACGATTGAACTGACAAGTGGGCAAACAGTAACCACTAAGTTACTGGTTGCTGCTGACGGTGCAATCTCAACCTGTTGCCAACAGCTCAATATCTCATTGAGTGAGCACGACTTTGAGCAAGTCGCTGTGATTGCCAATATTGTGGCGAGTGAACCTCACCAAGGTCGCGCATTTGAGCGTTTTACCCATCATGGGCCAGTTGCTCTATTACCGATGAGTGACAACCGTTTATCGCTGGTTTGGTGTTTAACACCAGAGCAAGCACAAAAAGTGATGACGCTAAACGACAATGAATTTCTTGAGCAATTGCAGAATGACTTTGGCTGGCGACTTGGCCGATTAGAGAAGGTCGGCAAGCGCGCGAGTTACCCTCTGATTCTTCGTCACCGACAGCAAAATATCTCTCATCGATTTGCCATTGTTGGTAATGCTGCTCAAACGCTTCACCCAATTGCGGGGCAAGGCTTTAACCTAGGCATCCGAGATGTGGCTTCCTTGGCAGAAGAGTTGTGTACCCAGTTAGATGATGTAGGTCGTTACCGTGGTCTTGTTAACTTTAGAAAGCGTAGAGAACAAGACCGAGACGCAACGATCACGTTGACTTCAAGCCTAGTTCACCTGTTCTCAAACGATTATATGACCGCTCGCATTGGGCGTAATCTTGGGTTAGCCGTAATAGATAACCTTCCACCACTTAAAGGTCCACTTTTGCGTCATACGCTTGGCCTAGTAGAAAGATAAGGTAATAAATAATGATGCAAAGTGTTGATATCGCGATTGTTGGTGGTGGCATGGTTGGCCTAGCGCTTGCTGCTGCCCTAAAAGACAGTGACCTAAGAATCGCTGTCATTGAAGGCAGAGCGCCTAGTGAAGGGCTGAGTGAGCTGCCTGATGTGCGTGTATCCGCGTTGAGTCGTTCTAGTGAAGTGATTCTTCGTAACCTAGGTGCATGGCAAGGTATCGAACAAAGACGCGCTGCACCGTATCAAGCGATGGAAGTGTGGGAACAAGACAGTTTCGCTCGTATTGAGTTTGACTCGACACGCTTGGCTCAGCCTAATCTTGGTCATATCGTTGAAAACCGTGTGATTCAATTAGCGCTGCTTGATCAGGTTAAGAAACAAGACAACGTCAGCCTGTATATGCCCGCAACGTGTAAAACGATGGCGATTGGTGAAAGTGAAGCTTGGTTAACATTGGACAATGGTCAAGCACTGACAGCTAAGTTAGTTGTTGGAGCTGACGGCGCAAACTCTTGGGTTCGTAAGCAGCAAGATATCCCATTAACACATTGGGATTACGGACACAGTGCGATTGTCGCGAACATCAAAACCACAGAGCCGCACCACAGCGTTGCTCGTCAAATCTTCACGCCTCAAGGCCCATTGGCATTCCTACCAATGCAACCAAGCAACATGAGCTCGATTGTTTGGTCTACGGAACCAAATCGTGCCGAGAACCTAGTATCAATGTCGGATGCTGAATTCAACAAGCAGTTAACAGCTGAGTTCGATGCAAAGCTGGGCTTATGTGAAGTGGTTGGTGACCGTTTTGCCTTCCCACTGCGCATGCGTTATGCGCGTGACTTTGCGGTAGAGCGTGTGGCTTTGGTTGGTGATGCTGCTCATACCATTCACCCATTAGCAGGGCAGGGCGTGAACCTTGGCCTATTAGACGCAGCAAGCCTAGCGCAAGAGCTATTAACGTTATGGGGTGCTGGTGAGGATATTGGTACCAAGCGCAATCTTCGTGGTTATGAGCGCTGGAGAAAAGCAGAGGCGGCGAAAATGATTGCTTCAATGCAGGGCTTTAAAGATCTGTTTGAAGGCGATAATCCAGCCAAGAAGTTGATTCGTGGCATCGGTATGAAGCTAGCGGGTCAACTGCCTGGCGCGAAAGATGAAATCATGAAGCGGGCACTTGGCTTATCAGGTAATCTTCCTGATTTAGCCAAACGTCCCGTATCGCAACGATAGTCGCGCACGACGAGTCATTGTTGATAGCAAATAGAAGATTTTAGTCATTGCATCACAAACACGAAAAAAGGGTTGGCATAATGCCAACCCTTTTTGTTTTTAATTCTTTAGGTAATCAGATCATGCGTATGCGCAGCGCAGTTTCATAATTTCACTATTTATCTCTTTCACAGTTTGAAAGTGACGTTTTTCTGCTCGATCTGGCAGCACTAGTTTACCGTTATCAAACTCAAATTTTCCTACGCCGTAAATGTAGATTCGTCCTTTGAAAAGTCGACTTACATGTTTAGCAATCATACCCGGTGTATAGCGCTTAAACAGTCTCATTCTAAATTATCCTTATATTTACCTAGCCTGCATATTATAGAAAAACTCCGAGATAATAATTGTGATAAGCATGGAGTTATATGCAGTAGCGTTGACGTTAATTAGATATTTGTGCTGTTCTAAGCACTTTCTTCAGTAAATATCTATTTTTACGTGAGCTCCTCCCCAAAATAATACTGAGTAGTGAACTGCCGTGAACTTTTCTGTTCAGTATTAAGCAGTGATAATGTTACAAGTATAAGAATAGGCGGGATTTTTTTGTTTGTGTAATCAAATTGTAAATTTCGGACAAAAAAAAGCCCGTCTAAAACGGGCGAATAGTCACAGATGCATTACACAAAAGTGGATACTGATGTTACTCAGTGGATTCACTTGCACTGATTTGCTTAATAGCTAGTCAGTAAATTTACAATAACGCAAATTTAACTTTGTGACTACTTATGCTTTTATTTTGAGTAACTATTTATTAATGGTGTGTTCTTCTTATGACGAGGTTCACACTAAAAATGTACTCAATGAAATATTAAAATGAAGTTTGCGAAGCATGATCTAAATGATCATCGACTGATGTCCGCGACGGTCGGTGCACATAGCGCCATAAGATCATTGAGATCCAGCGCAACGCCAGCCATTCGGTCGCCGGAGCTAATGGTTACGGTCGAGTTGTTTTGAATGGAAGGATCAAAAATGATCGGCATGTGTCTCTTGAGAGCGAGCGGACCAACACAACCCACTTTAAAACCGGTGATCGCTTCAACATCAGCGAGCGACACGCAGGTCATTCGACGGCAATTCAGTACCGAGCGTACTTTCTTGGGGGCGACAGAGCGATCGCCAGCAGTACAGGCTAACGCATACTGGTTGCCCATATCCTTGAGCAGGATGCACTTCACCATTTGAGAGGCGTCGATGCCTCGCTCTTGTGCAGTTTCTTCAATGCTGGTGGTTGGCTTGCTTTGCATCAGCAGGCGATAATTCACCTGCTGTTGATCCAGCCATTGTGTAATCTGCGTTTCCACGTGGTTACTCGTCGTCAAGGCTGTACGGCAGTGGCAGGATATTCCATGTTTGATCAGGCTGCGCGGTCAGTCGCAGCTGAACATCGTCATCAAGGTTGTTTGGCAGTACCATCAAACCAATCGCTCGGTTATCAGCAAATTGATAGACGTTTAATAGTCGGCCTGCGCCACGCCAGTTCTCACCCACACTACGTTCCAGTTCAATAGGGTTTTCTAACGACAGCACGTCCGCAGTTGTGCCCGACACAATGCGCATCTCACGCTTGTTCATGCCACGGTACTTAGCACGAGCAACCGTTTCTTGACCTGTGTAACAGCCTTTTGAAAAGCTGATACCGCCAATCGCTTGCAGGTTAAGCGCTTGAGGGATGTGCTCGTTTTGCTCTGCTTTCGATAGGTTAGGCTGAGCATCAAGAATTTCATGATATTGCCAAAGTGTTTCTGATACTTTCTCCGCAGCGCTGTTTGATACCAAGGCTTCAGCGGCTTCTTCTGTCACAAGTAGAGCCCAGCGATTGTCTGAGACTTTAACCGCTGTGCCACCAGAGATAGCACGCACGTTACCTTGGCCTTCTGAAATTGAATCAATATATTGATCCGCAGACGCGCCCATCACACCGATAACAACATCTGTCGTTTGCTCGATATCAACCTTAGAGAACACCGCGTACTTCTTGATTTCAACGAGCTCGACTTCAATCGCAGATTTAGGCTGCATGAGTGCGTAACCGCCATTGTGATGGAACAGGCGGAAGATGCTCCATACCTTTCCTTTTGCATCACAGTGCGCGCCTAACGTGGATTCATCATTAGGAAGAGTGACGACATCGCACGTTACTTGACCCTGTAGGTACGACTTTTTGTCATCGCCTATCATGGTGATTGCGCTCCAGTCTGACACGTGTGTCATCATCAGTTCTGGAAGCGATTCATTTTGCGTATGAGCGAGTGGCTGAAATGTGTTTTTCCAATCCATTTTATCTTTCCTAAGAATTTTATTTGGCTCTATGTTAATCCGGTTCTGTTTCTTTGTCAGCCTAGGTTTTTTTGTGAGCTTAGATAGGGACTGTGACTCACATAGTAGTTGCAGGGCGTATGACTTGTTACACTCCGAGAAAGAAAAATTATAGGTGAGGATAGCCAATGTACACTGCAGAGCAGAAAGCACGAATTAAATGGGGTTGCCGTCGCGGCATGTTAGAACTTGATGTAGTCATCATGCCATTTTTCGAAGAGTGTTTTGATTCATTGCAAGAGCAGGAACAGCGCGAGTTTGTTTCTCTATTAGAGTGTGATGATCCAGATTTGTTTACTTGGGTAATGGGCCACGGACGCAGTGAAAACCTAGGCCATGCATCAATGGTTGATAAAATTGTCGCACACAACCTCAGCAAGGTTCGTTAAGCTTCAGCTTAACCCTTCGTATTCCGCATTATTTGCAAAAGGCACTATTTTTGGGTGCCTTTTGTTTTTCATCGTCCTGTCTTCTATTCCACTTGCCGCCAGCCTTTATTGCTTAGCTTTAATGATCCGCTTGTTCAGAAACAATCATGTGATTCTAAATAGTGTCTATGGGCGTTTTGATTACAGAGAGGATGGTGATATTCGACTCAATGACCGAACTTACCGACTCAAGTCCGTTGATAAGATCTGGGCGCAGTTCTTCGTTAAATTGCAGTTTGAATGTGGGCACTCGGTACTGCTTTGGCGGGACAGCTGTTGCGAGCGAGAATATCGCCATTTTCTGGCGAACTTACAACGAGCGCGCTAGAGAAGCCAAACTATTCGATGAAAGAAAGTATTAGATAAAAGAAAGCGTTAGACAAAAGAAAAGGGAGCACTCGGCTCCCTTTCGTTTAATCATTTTCCGCTGACGGCTAATTCGCTAAGCACGTTTAACCAATTATTATGATTGGCGTTTCTCTGGCGTCAGAATCGTTGGGCCACTGTCTTCTGCAAGTTCAGGGTAATCCAACGTGTAGTGGAGGCCGCGGCTCTCTTTACGTTGCATTGCACAACGAACCATTAGTTCTGCCACTTGTAGCAAGTTACGCAGTTCTAATAGGTTATTCGAAACCTTGAAGTAGCTGTAGTACTCATGAGTTTCTTGTTGCAGCATCTGAATGCGACGCAATGCTCGCTCTAGTCGTTTATCCGTTCGAACAATGCCCATGTAATCCCACATGAATAGGCGCAGTTCGTGCCAGTTGTGTTGAATGATAACTTCTTCATCACTGTTGGTGACCTGGCTTTCATCCCATGCTGGCAGTTCAGCGCACAGTTGAGATTGGTCGATGTTCTCAACGATATCTTTTGCTGCTGCCCATGCGTAAACCACACACTCAAGCAGTGAGTTAGAAGCCATTCGGTTTGCACCGTGTAAGCCGGTGTAGCTCACTTCGCCAATCGCATACAAGTTCGTTAGGTCGGTTTGACCCTGCTTATTCACCATGACACCACCACACGTGTAGTGAGCGGCTGGTACGATAGGGATCGGCTCTTTGGTCATGTCGATGCCCAAGTCCATCAAGCGAGTATGGATCATCGGGAAGTGCGCTGTGATGAATTCTTCAGGCTTGTGGCTGATATCAACATACATACAGTCGGCACCTAAGCGCTTCATTTCGAAGTCAATTGCACGAGCAACCACATCACGTGGCGCCAGTTCACCGCGCTCATCGAAGTCCTTCATAAAGCGAGAACCATCTGGACGACGCAAGTAAGCACCTTCACCACGCAGTGCTTCCGTTAGTAGGAAGTTACGCGCTTCTGGGTGGAATAAACAAGTTGGGTGGAACTGGTTGAACTCAAGGTTTGCCACACGACAACCCGCACGCCAAGCGATAGCAATACCATCACCTGAAGAAACATCTGGGTTAGAGGTGTATTGGTAAACCTTTGAAGCGCCGCCTGTTGCTAATACAACAAACTTAGCGCGCACGGTTTCAACATGTTCTTGGTTACGGTTCCAAATGTAGGCACCGATCACCTTGTCTTTTGAACCACCAATCTTATCTTCCGTGATCAAATCCAGCGCATTGTGGCGCTCGAAGATCTCGATATTTGGGTGGTTGTTGACGTTATCTTGTAGTGAGGTTTGCATCGCCATGCCAGTTGCATCGGCAGCGTGCAGAATTCTGCGGTGACTGTGGCCACCCTCACGAGTGAGGTGATATTTTGGTTGGCCTTCTGTGCTGTTCTCATCTTTATCAAATGGAACACCACCATCAATCAGCCATTGCACACACTCTTTCGCATTTTCAGCAATGAATTGAACTGTATCTTCTTCGCATAACCCAGCCCCAGCGATTTGAGTATCCTCTACATGAGACTCAATACTGTCCGACTCATCGAACACCGCGGCGATACCACCTTGTGCGTAATACGTCGATCCTTCGCTGCGTGGTCCTTTGCTTAATACAATTACTTTTGCATGTTCTGCTACGCGTAAGGCTAATGACAAGCCTGCCGCACCACTTCCTACCACTAATACATCACACTGATGTTCACGGTTTGCGTTCATAAAACTTATTAAATCCCGGGCTATAGTCGAGTTGTCCACTCTCAATTGACTTTGTCTTGTTTTAGGAGTTTGGCTAAGACTGTTATAATCTCTCCAGAGTCATCCTTAAACGCTATGCAAAATCAATATATAGACAGCTATCTAGAAATATTTAATTGCTCAATACCATTGCTTTTGCTCAAGTTTCCCCAAATTGATAGGGATAGCTATTTTTATTACATCACATTGTGAAACAATAATGGCAAATAATTTTAAGAAAGTTGGAACTTTCGGTATTTGGCTTAGTCACAATAGTGCTCTTGTAGACGGTGGTGTCAATACTACATTTCGCATAATTAGTACCCATATCTGTGAAGGTGAGGGTTATAACAATAGGAGTACCCGCTCGAATGAACGAGCAGCTAACCGATCAAGTGTTGATTGAGCGAGTTCAGAGTGGAGATAAGCAGGCATTTAACTTACTAGTGGTTAAGTATCAAAACAAAGTTTGTAATCTTATCTCTCGATACGTGAATAATTCCGGTGATGTACCTGATGTAGCACAAGAAGCTTTTATTAAAGCTTACCGCGCGATACCTAACTTTCGTGGCGAGAGTGCCTTCTATACATGGTTATACCGAATTGCCGTGAACACCGCTAAAAATCATATCGTTGCCCAAAGCCGTAGGCCGCCAGTAACCGATGTAGATGCAGAAGATGCAGAATATTACGAAACAGGCAGCGCGTTAAAAGAAATATCGAACCCTGAGAACTTAACGCTGTCTAAAGAATTGAAACAAGTTGTTTTTGGAGCGATTGAAGCGCTACCAGAAGACTTAAAAACTGCAATGACGTTGCGAGAGCTCGAAGGTTTGAGCTACGAAGAGATTGCAGAAGTAATGGATTGCCCTGTAGGAACCGTACGTTCGCGTATTTTCCGAGCTCGTGAAGCGGTGGAAAAGAAAATCAAACCTCTTTTGCAACGCTAGAACTTGTAATAATTATGGTGAAAATAATGGCTGATAAAGAAAAGCTTTCGGCACTCATGGATGGTGAAACGATCGATAAAGCTCTCATTGTAGATCTAGAATCTGATCAAGAAAGCATGGATACTTGGCAGAGTTACCATTTAATTGGTGATGTTATGCGTGGGGATTCGCCAGAAACTCCAGAGTGGAACATTGCTAATAGTGTAGCGGCAGCGCTTGAGAACGAGCCTGCACATGGTTCAATGTCGAACCTGCACCAAGTGAATGTTGAACCTACTGTTGCTCCAATTGAAGAGCAACCTAAACCTCAGCAAGCGAAGCGTCAGCTTCCGGCGTGGTTACAACAGTTTGGACAAGTTGCCGTGGCAGCGTGTGTTTCATTAGCCGTTGTATTAGGTGTTCAACAATATGGTGGTAGCGACCCTGCAGCACCAGAGCAGTTGCCTGTACTCCAGACGATTCCATTTGCCGGTTCTGCGGAACCAGTAAGTTTAACGCGTGACTCTGTTGAGAAACCAGCATCTGAAGCTAACTTGCAAGAGCAGCGCAAACGCGTTCATGCATTGTTAGAAGATTATGAGCTGCAGCTAAGATTAAACAGTGATGCATCGCCAATGCAAGATGCACATCTAGAATCGGACATTGAATGAAGAAAATCCTGGTCAGTGCACTGACACTGTTCAGCTTGATGTCTCCAACAGCCTTTGCAGAGGAAACCACTGCAAAGGCCTTGTTGCATCAAATGAACGAGGCCAGTCAGCATCTAAATTACGAACTCTCCTACATTTTGATAAAGAAGAGCAGTATTGAGCCTCTTGTTTATCGCCATGCGGTTAACGACGACCAACAACTTGCACACCTTGTTTATCTAAGCGGCCCTGTTCGTGAAGTCATTCGACGTGGCAACGAAGTTAGCTACATCGAGCCGGGTACAGAGCCATTTACGATTCAGTCAGGCAGCATGGTTGCGCCTGTTATTCCGATGATTAATCGAGATATCGAATCTCTGAATCAGTACTACGACTTTGTGAAAGTTGGTCGCTCTCGTGAAGCAGGTAGCACCACTCAAGTGCTGCGTGTCGTGCCGAAAGATGGCCTTCGCTACTCTTACGTGGTTTGGGTAGACGAAAAAACGAATCTTCCTTTGCGTGCCGACCTTTTGGATCGTGATGGCGAAGTGCTTGAACAGTACCGCACTATCTCTTACGTGGTGAACGATAAGATTGCTGAGGCTATGGGTGGCTTGAGCCAAGCTCAATTGCCGAAAGTTTTATCATTACCGGAAGGCTTAGTGAGTGAAACTAACTGGCAAGCGTCGTGGATTCCTGAAGGGTTTAAATCAAAAGAGCTTAGCCGCTATCAAATGGCTGCGACCGATAAAATGGTTGAAAGTCAGCTTTTCAGTGATGGACTGTTTAACTTTTCGGTTTATATCGCGGAAAAAGATGAGCATTCATTGAAAGGGCAGCTGGTGCGTCAAGGGCGTAGAACCTTGCACAGCTTAGTGATTGGCGATAAAGAGATCTCTGTGGTTGGTGACATTCCGCCGGCAACTGCAAAACGTATTGCTCAGTCAGTTACATTTAATAAATCGGTACAAGCGCAATGATGACCGCGCTGGCGACCGTTAGCTCGGTTGAACAAAAAGGTAAGCAATACTTTGTTCAATTGAGCTGCGAACAACAAACCAGTTGTAGCAGCTGTTCTTCTCAAAAAAACTGCGGTACGGGTATTGTGACCAAGGCTGTTGGCAATAAATCTTTGTTTTGGCAGCTTAAAACCAAAAGCTTAGTCAAAGCTGGACAAATCGTAGAAATTGGCTTTCCAGAAAAAAGCCTACTTCAGTCGGCGGCGATTGTTTATCTCATCCCACTTTTCATGTTGATGATTGGTGCTGGTTTTGGGCAACTCTTGTTACAACCCTTACTCCAGGGGGGCGAGGGCATTGTTATCTTAAGTGCAGCACTGTTTACTGCTGGTGGGATTGCCTTAGCGAAGCGGTTAGCCAAACCCATGGAAGACAAATCCAAGCAAGAAGTCGTCTTGATTCGAATCCTAGGTGAGTCTCTCGTCTAATTTATGATGCTTCTTGCCCTTAAATTGGGTAGAATCTGCCAACTTGATTGAAATGCCGCCACCAATGCTGACTGTAGATTGGACGCGTCGCGGCTTTCTTATTATCCCTATTCAAAGAGTTTAGTCACACCAAGCCTATGAAGCACATTCGTAATTTTTCGATTATCGCCCACATCGACCACGGTAAGTCGACCCTTTCTGACCGCTTAATCCAAGTTTGTGGAGGATTAAGTGAACGTGAGATGGCAGCTCAAGTCCTCGATTCTATGGATATAGAACGCGAGCGTGGTATTACAATTAAAGCGCAGAGTGTGACTTTAGATTACAAAGCTAAAGATGGTGAAACTTACCAACTTAACTTTATCGACACTCCTGGACACGTAGACTTCTCTTACGAAGTATCTCGTTCTCTAGCGGCTTGTGAAGGCGCACTACTTGTAGTGGATGCTGGCCAAGGTGTTGAAGCACAAACTCTAGCAAACTGTTACACAGCAATCGAAATGGAACTGGAAGTAGTGCCAATCTTGAACAAGATTGACCTACCAGCTGCTGAACCAGAACGTGTTGCTGAAGAAATCGAAGAGATCGTTGGCATCGATGCGATGGAAGCGACTCGCTGTTCTGCGAAAACAGGTTTGGGTGTTGATGATGTTCTAGAAAACATCGTGACGGCAATCCCGCCACCGGAAGGTGATCCTGAAGCGCCTCTACAAGCGTTGATCATTGACTCTTGGTTCGATAACTACCTTGGCGTAGTTTCTTTGGTTCGTATCAAAAACGGTAAGCTGAAGAAGAACGATAAGATCAAAGTAATGTCGACAGACCAAGTATGGGGTGTTGACCGTCTAGGTATCTTCACGCCTAAGCAAATCGATACTACAGAGCTAAATACTGGCGAAGTAGGTTGGGTTGTTTGTGGTATTAAAGACATCCTAGGTGCACCAGTTGGTGATACGTTGACGCTTGCAAAGGGCGGCAGCACTGAACGTCTACCTGGTTTCCAAAAAGTGAAGCCTCAGGTATACGCTGGTCTATTCCCTGTATCATCTGATGACTACGAAAACTTCCGTGACGCGTTAGGCAAATTAAGCCTGAACGATGCATCACTGTTCTTTGAACCAGAAAGTTCAGCAGCACTTGGTTTTGGTTTCCGTTGTGGCTTCTTAGGAATGCTTCACATGGAGATTATCCAAGAGCGTCTAGAGCGTGAATACGACCTAGACCTAATCACAACTGCTCCAACAGTAGTGTATGAAGTTGTAAAAACAGATAAAACGGTTCTTTACGTTGATAGCCCGGCTAAACTGCCAGCGGTTAATGACCTAGAAGAAATTCGTGAGCCAATTGCACGCTGTAATATTCTGGTACCTTCGGATTACCTAGGTAACGTAATCACACTGTGTGTTGAGAAGCGTGGCGTACAAGTAGACATGGTCTACCACGGTAACCAAGTTGCTGTGACGTACGATCTTCCTATGGCAGAAGTAGTTCTAGACTTCTTCGACCGTCTGAAGTCAACGTCTCGCGGCTATGCATCATTGGATTACAACTTCCAACGTTACGAGCCATCAAACATGGTACGTGTAGACGTACTGCTGAATGGCGAAACAGTTGATGCACTAGCTATCATTACGCACAAAGATATTGCTCAGTCTCGTGGTCGTCTACTGGTAGAGAAGATGAAAGAATTCATCCCTCGTCAGATGTTCGATATCGCGATTCAAGCAGCGATTGGTAACCACATCATTGCTCGTTCTACAGTGAAACAACTGCGTAAGAACGTAATCGCAAAATGTTACGGTGGTGATATCAGTCGTAAGAAGAAACTTCTTAAGAAACAAAAAGAAGGTAAGAAGCGTATGAAGCAGATCGGTAACGTTGAACTGCCTCAAGAAGCTTTCCTTGCAATCCTTCATGTTGGCAAAGACTAGGTATCAATCGCACTAACTATCTGCTGAACATTACTGGTTAAAATCGTTTATTTCTTTGTTGCAAAGATTGCAATTAGGCCCACTAGTCACTGCACTTTGCGCCTCGAACTAAACGATTTTTCCTGCGTAATCTCCCCAGCATTTAGTCAGCATGATTGATACAAATTAGAAATATTAAGCAGAGTGAAAGGGTTATACTCTTTCACTTTCGTTATTTTTAAAGAAATGAAATTTAAGGGATATCAATGGCTAATACATTTTCGCTTATCTTAGTGATCGTAACTCTAGTGACCGGCATTGTATGGGCGTTGGAAAAGTTTGTGTGGGCGAAGAAGCGCCAGCAAAAGCTTGCTGACGTTGAAGCACAATCGAATGGCCTAGACGCTGAAACTAGCGCAAAAGTTACGGCTCAACCTTGGTGGGTTGAGAACAGTGTGTCCATTTTCCCGGTAATTGCATTTGTTTTGATCTTGCGTTCATTCATCTATGAACCGTTTCAAATCCCTTCTGGCTCGATGATGCCAACCCTTTTGGTTGGTGATTTCATCTTGGTAGAGAAGTACGCGTACGGTCTAAAAGACCCAGTATGGCGCACTCAATTGGTAGAAACAGGCAAGCCAGAACGCGGTGACTCAATCGTATTTAAGTACCCACCTCAGCCAAACATCGACTACATTAAGCGTGTTGTTGGTATGCCAGGTGACACGATTCGCTACAGCAGTCGTAAAGAGATCTGCATTCAGGCGAAGGGTACAAGTAGCTGTGAACCAGTGAAACTAAGTAATGTTGAAGAGAGCCAATTTATTCAAGATGGTGTGCCTCTGATTCAGCTGAACGAACAGCTTGGAGACGTAGAACACCAGATTTTAGTTAACCCATTGCGCCGCGATCGTGTGCAAGCATATCAGCCTCGCAATGGTGTTAACGAATGGGTCGTTCCAGAAGGCCAGTACTTTGTGATGGGTGATAACCGTGACAACAGTGCCGATAGCCGTTACTGGGGCTTTGTCCCTGAAGCAAACCTTGTTGGTAAGGCCGTTGCTATTTGGATCAGCTTCGAATTCGAACGCGGTTCAGACAGTGTACTTCCAACATGGATTCCTACTGGTGTGCGTTTTAATCGCATCGGTGGGATTCATTAATCGATCACATAACACATCGAGAGAGCATGAATTCTCCAATTGATAAACTAGAGAGAAAGATTGGCTATCAGTTTAATGATGCCGATCTTATCCACTTGGCGCTGACTCACCGCAGCGCCGCAGGTAAACATAACGAACGTCTTGAGTTTCTGGGCGATTCAATTTTAAGTTTTGTTATCGCTGATGATCTTTACCACCGTTTTCCTAAGGTAAACGAAGGTGATATGAGCCGCATGCGCGCAACATTAGTACGTGGTCATACATTGGCAGAACTAGGTCGTGAATTCGAACTAGGAGATTACTTAAAATTAGGTCCAGGTGAGTTGAAGAGTGGCGGTTTCCGTCGTGATTCTATTCTAGCGGATGCGGTTGAAGCGGTCATAGGCGCTGTCTATTTAGATAGTGATACCGAGACGGTTCGCGGCATTATTTTAAGCTGGTACCAATCTCGCCTAGATGCTATTCAGCCTGGAGTATCTCAAAAAGATCCGAAAACTCGCCTACAAGAGTTTTTGCAAGGTCGAAGAAATCCTCTACCTGTCTACACAGTGACTAATATTAAAGGTGAAGCACACAACCAAGAGTTTACGGTTGAGTGTGAAGTGGCAGGTGTGGATAAACCTGTTATCGGTAAAGGCACTAGCCGCCGCAAGGCAGAACAAGCGGCTGCTGAAACAGCATTAGAGCAACTAAGCAATGTCTGATAACAACCAAGATTTCGATATCGATGCATTCTTTTCATCTGATAGCAAAAAAACAGGCCTACCGGAAAACCAACACTGTGGCTTCATCGCTATTGTCGGTCGCCCAAATGTAGGTAAGTCGACGCTTCTGAACCATATTCTGGGTCAGAAGATTTCTATTACATCACGTAAACCACAGACGACACGTCACCGTATTATGGGCGTTGAAACTGAGGGTGATTACCAAGCGATCTTTGTTGATACTCCTGGACTTCATATTGAAGAAAAGCGTGCCATCAACCGCTTGATGAACCGTGCGGCGAACAGCTCATTGAGTGATGTAAACCTAGTATTCTTCCTTGTCGATGGTACTCACTGGACTGACGACGATGAGATGGTTCTGAACAAACTGAAGAAGACTGACTTCCCAGTTGTACTTTGCATCAACAAAGTAGATAACGTTCAAGACCGTACTAACGTGATGCAGCACATGATGGAAGTCTCTAAGAAGATGGACTTCATTGATGTAGTGCCAATCTCAGCGAAGCAAGGTAAAAATATTGATGTACTGCGTAAGCACGTACGTGAACATTTACCTAAAGCGACACACCACTTCCCTGAAGAATACGTGACTGATCGCTCGCAACGTTTTATGGCCTCTGAAATTATCCGTGAAAAGCTGATGCGCTTTACGGGTGACGAGCTACCTTACTCGGTAACGGTTGAAATCGAACGTTTCGATTACAACTCAGATAACGATGGCTTCCACATCAATGCACTGATTCTTGTTGAGCGTACAGGCCAGAAGAAAATGGTGATTGGTAAAGCGGGCGAGAAGATCAAAACGATTGGTCGTGAAGCGCGTATCGATATGGAAGAGCTATTCGGCCGTAAGGTTTACCTAGAGACTTGGGTCAAGGTTAAATCTGGCTGGGCTGATGATGAGCGTGCACTTCGCTCGTTAGGCTACATCGACGATCTATAATATATTGAACGTCACTTTCTGAGATTAAGAAAGTTGAACTGAAGATAAATCCAAGAGAGAGTGCGAACTCTCTCTTTTTGTATCTGTAATAAGGGTAAGTGATTGAGCGAAGGGTTACAGCGATGCTTTGTGTTGCACCGTCGACCATACAGTGAGTCGAGCCTGATCTTGGACGTCTTCAGCGAAGAGTTCGGTCGGGTGACGTTGATGTCTAAAGGCGCTCGCAGCAAGCGTTCCAATTTGAAAGGTGCATTACAACCTTTTACGCCGCTATTGCTTAAGTGGTCTGGTAATGGTTCGATGAAAACCTTACGCCAAGCTGAACCCATCAGCTTGGGGCTCCCTCTCGCCGGTATTAATCTGTATTCAGGCATGTACGTGAACGAGCTTATCGGTCGGGTATTGATGGCGGAAGTACCGATGCCTGCACTTTTTCACGACTATCTTCATGCTTTAACAGAGCTGGCGCATAATGATAATCCTGAGCCAGCACTGCGTCGCTTTGAGCTGGCTCTATTATCTGCTTTGGGTTACGGCGTCGACTTTTTACACTGCGCGGGCACTGGCGAAGCGATTGATCCGAGCATGACTTATCGCTATCGAGAGCAGAAAGGTTTCATCGCTTCAGTACGTCGAGATAACCTGACTTTTATGGGCGATGAACTTATTGCAATCAGCGAACGTAGGTTTATCACTAAAGAGCAGTTAAAAGCGGCAAAACGCTTTACACGCATAGCCTTAAAGCCGTATCTTGGCGGCAAACCATTAAAAAGTAGAGAGCTATTTATGCCAACAATAGCCCTCTCCAGAGCACGGAGTATTGGAAAATGAGCTCAATCCTTTTAGGCGTTAATATCGACCATATTGCAACACTACGTAATGCACGTGGTACTAAATACCCAGATCCAGTACACGCAGCTGAAATCGCTGAACGTGCTGGTGCAGATGGCATTACTATTCACCTGCGTGAAGACCGTCGTCACATCGTTGATCGCGATGTGCGTATTCTGGCTGAAACACTTCAAACTCGCATGAACTTGGAGATGGCCGTAACGGACGAGATGGTTCAAATTGCACTCGATACTAATCCTGAGTTTGTTTGTCTGGTTCCTGAAAAACGTGAAGAGCTAACCACTGAAGGTGGCTTGGACGTAGTTGGTCAACTAGAGAAGATCAAAGCGGCGACACAAAAACTGTCTGCAGCAGGTATCAAGGTATCTCTGTTTATCGATGCTGACCGTGAGCAAATCGATGCTGCAAAAGCGTGTGGCGCACCGTTCATTGAACTGCACACGGGTCACTATGCTGATGCTAAGACAGAAGAAGATCAACAAGACGAGCTTAAGAAGATCGCAGCAGGCGCAAGCTATGCAGATGACTTAGGTATCACAGTCAATGCGGGTCATGGTCTGACTTACCACAACGTAGCACCGATTGCGGCACTTCCAGAGATCTACGAGCTGAACATCGGTCACTCGATCATGGGACGTGCAGTGTTTGATGGCTTAAACAAAGCCGTTGCAGACATGAAAGCAATCATGGAAACAGCACGTAACAACGCTTAGTTCGGCAAGTCGTCGGCACTAAGCGATGTACAGTTAATCATTAGACAGAAGTTAAGTAGTAGAGGAAACATGGCAGTTGTTGGATTAGGTACAGATATCGCAGAAATCGAACGTGTCGAGAAGGCGCTGTCGCGAAGTGGCGACGCTTTTGCTCAGCGTATTTTGACGGATTCTGAGTTTGAAGTATTCCAACAGTTGAAGCAAAAAGGCCGTTACCTTGCAAAACGTTTTGCTGCTAAAGAAGCTGCATCTAAGGCGTTAGGTACGGGGATTGCGCTGGGTGTTACCTTCCACGACTTTGAGATTTCAAACGATGAGCATGGTAAGCCAGTATTGAGCTTACACAAGAAAGCGCGTGAAATCGCAGAGGCGAATGGCACAACATCGATTCATCTGACTATCTCGGATGAGCGTCACTACGCTGTGGCAACGGTGTTACTCGAATCGTAAACAGATTATCGCGACTTTATACCTAGTGCTCTTGGCTCTAGACAGAAAAAAGCAGAGCTCATGAGCTCTGCTTTTTTATTGGCGGGTAAACCCTCTAAAGAATACTAGTGAGTAACAAGTACCCGCTAGGCCTTCGCCTGTTTCAAGTAGTGAATCGCGGTTGCTTGAACCTTATCTAATTCATCCTGAAGCTCGAAAAGCTCAGGTTCAATGTCTTCAACAGAAGTACCTGAACGCAGCTCTTTCTCTATTGTCGCACATACCGATTTTAGCCTTGGTACGCCGCTGTACGAGCTGCTGCCATGCATCTTGTGAATGATGTGTATCAGCTCTTCAACTGGATAGTCACTGTCTTCTATCGCTTTGTCTGCTGCCTCATACACCTCTGGAATAAAGTCGACGAGCATTTGCAGCATATCGCGTGCGAGGTCTTCTTTATTGGCGGCTTGTTTCATCGCAGCTTGCCAATCAATGATGATGTTTGTGTGCACGCTGGCTTCAGTTTCTGACACCGGACCGTTGTCGACTTCAGCAGAGACCGCTGGGTGGTCTGGATCTATTTTTTCGATGAGCTCAACCTCAGAGGTCGAGCTCCAATGAATCAGAACCTGCTGTAAAACATGCTCTTCAATAGGTTTGGTTAGGTAGTCATCCATGCCCGCTTCAAGCAGTCGATCTCGTTCGCCAATCATTGCATGCGCGGTTACGGCTATCACAGGTGTGTTCGCATTGTTCGCCAGTTTTTTGATGTTCTGGCAAGCGGTCACACCGTCCATCTGTGGCATTTGAATATCCATGAAGATGATATCAAATGGCGTCTCTGTCGCTTTTTCTATAGCCTGCTGACCACTGGTACAACTGATGACGGTTTCTACACGCTCTTTAAGCAGCGCGGTAATCAACTTAAGGTTGGCTGGGTTATCGTCTACTGCCATCACAGTAAGCGGTAACTTCTCTTCAGAATGCGTTTCAATCGCTGGTGCAATCAAGGTAGGTGCCTGATTCGATACCAGAGTTTGCAGCAACTTCTTACGAGAAAGAGGCTTAGTGATGCACTGAACATCGACCTCTTTCATTAGTTGCTCACCCAACGCTAGCTCGGTACTTGGTGTACCAATAATCACGTTTTGAGCAATCTTCTTCGCACCGATCGCCCAACCACTCACAGTATCAAATTGATACTCTTGGTTGGCGGCTAGGTTAAGCAGAACGTAGTCATACGAGGTCGTCTCATCTGGCATCACCGAACGATACGTTACCACTAAGCCTTCTTGGGTTAGGATTTGCTGAGTAATCGATGCCGCTTGCATGTTTGGCTCGATAAGCAGCAGTTGTTTGTCTTGCAGACACTGCGTCTCAATCAGCTCTGTCATCGGCATATCAGTCGTTGATAGTCTCAAGGTGAACCAGAAGGTAGAGCCTTGGTGAAGACGACTGGTTAGGCTGATCTCTCCGCCCATTTGGCTGACCAGTTTTTGGGTGATAACCAGACCTAAGCCTGTACCGCCGTAACGACGAGAGATACTTGCATCGGCTTGGCTGAAAGCTTGGAAAAGCTGAGCTTGTTGACGCTCAGAAATACCAATACCCGTATCGCGAACCATGAATTGCAGCTCGATGTTGTCTTCACTTTGTGAGCGAAGCTCAACGCTGATATCAATGTTGCCGCGTTCGGTAAACTTGATTGAGTTACCAACAAGGTTGGTTAGGATCTGCTGAATACGCAGTGGATCGCCCACCACACCTGGCGGTACTTTAGGGTCGATCTTCAGTGTCAGTTCTAGGCCTTTCTCATGAGCGTTGGTTGCTTGAAGGTTTACTACCTCTTCAAGGCTGGCTTGGAATTCAAATGGGATGTTCTCTAGGGCTAATTTACCGGCTTCAAGTTTCGAGAAGTCCAAGATATCGTTGATGATGCTAAGCAGGTTGTTTGCCGAGCGTTCAATGGTTTGCAGGTAATCGGTTTGACTGTTCGATAGGTGAGTCTTGAGCATTTGACGAGTAAAGCCAATCACACCGTTCAGCGGCGTTCTCAATTCGTGAGACATATTCGCTAAGAACTCAGACTTAACACGAGCCGCTTCTTGAGCGCGTTTCTTCGCGATGTCTAACTCAACGTTTTGAATCTCTAGCTGTTCAAGAGTTTCACGCAAATCTGATGTGGCCTGGTCGATACTGTGCTGCATCTCGACGTGATACTCTGATAGCGATACCGCCATCGCATTGATACCGTTTTTCAGCGAGTCTAGCTCACCATGCATCTTACCTTCGATACGCACATCTAGGTGGCCTCGACGAATTCGGTCGACCATGTTTTTCATGTGTGTGATCGGTTGAGTGACATCGTGCATTAAGCGGAACGCAAACACGCCCGATAAACCAAGCCCGAGAATCAACACTAAGAATGCAGAGAACACTTCTTGATATTGCTGTAATCGAAGTGATGAAAGATCTAATTCAATCGCAATGTAGCCGATCGCTTGATTAGCTTGAGACTGACCGTTGGCTGAATTGATGTACTGGCCTTCGGCGATGATAGGTGTCCGCAGAATCAGCGTATTATCGAGAAGGTTCGATGAGCTTAAATGCGGGATCGGTTTATCTTTGGGGTAGGTCAGGCTTTCAAAATCGGGGTGGAAGTTTGAGGTTACAAACAACTCATGACGCTCATCAAACACCGCGATACTGCGCACTAGCTTAGAATTCTTTCGATGCGCATAGCTAATAAGCTGACGAACAGACTCTCGACTTTCGAGCTTCATGCCTGATTCACTCGTAATCGCAAGTGGCTCAATGATGCTAGTACCAGTGTTAACCACTTGACCTTCAAGGTCTTGATAGCGGTTAAATGAGAAAAATGCACTCAATAGCAACCCAATAATCAGGGTTGGAGCTAGAGTTAAGGTAATTACACGGGCTCTTAAGCCATATCTGGTCATGTTCTTTAATTACATCGAGGTCTGGATATGGGAAAATAACGCACACAATGGCGGTTAAGTGAACGGTAAGCTTAATCAAAGCCGTGACGTTCGACAATGATTCCAAGACATAATAGTGAGTCCTGGATACCAATTACTTATTAAAAGATACATTAGGCACAAGCAATGGCACGTTTTTTCCAACCAAAAAAGAAAACTCAACTCGAGACCAAGCATCAATCGGTTTTGGTTGAACGAATGGATCACAATGGCGCTGGCATCGCTTATCAAAAGAATAAACCGGTTTTCATTGATGGCGCATTGCCCGGTGAGCAGGTGGTTATTCAACTTACTGAGAGCAAAAGTAAGTTTTCGCGAGCTAAACTCATCAAGTTATTGAAGCCGAGCGAGCAGCGTTTAAAGCCGTTTTGTAAGCACTTTAATCAGTGTGGTGGCTGTCACCTTCAACACCTAGGTTACTCTTCTCAGGTTGAGCATAAATCGCAATCTCTGACGCACCTGATGAGCCAATACCAAACGGCGAACACTGAAGTTGCACAACCTATTGTCGGTGATGAAACCGGTTATCGACGTCGCGCACGTATCAGCCTATTTGTTGATAAGAAGACACAACAGCTTCAATTCGGTTTCCGTAAGAAGCAGAGTAAGCAGATTGAAAACATCACCGACTGTGCCGTGCTTGATCCTCGCCTTAATGTGTTGCTGCCAAAACTGAAAAATTTACTGAACACTTTCAACAGCCTTACGTCTTTAGGACACGTTGAATTGGTGTTGGGCGATACTGGCCCTGTTATGGTTCTACGTCACCTTAAGCCTTTGGTTGAAAAAGATGAGCAAGCGCTGATTGCGTTAGCAAAAGAAGAAGGCGCTACGCTGTACTCGATGCCTGAAACCGATAAGTTGGTCCGTCTGGTTGGTGATGCGCCTAGCTACAGCGAAACTGGCGTGACGTTACCGTTTGAGCCAAACCACTTTATCCAAGTAAACCAGAAAGTGAATCAGCAGATGGTGGCTCAAGCGATTGAGTGGCTAGAACCTCAAGCGGATGAGCGAGTGCTCGACCTGTTTTGCGGCTTAGGGAATTTCAGTTTGCCTATCGCGCAACAATCGGCGTTTGTGGTTGGCGTAGAAGGCGTTGATGAAATGGTTCAGCAAGCCACATCTAATGCAGCGTTAAACCAGTTAAGCAATACGGAATTTTACCAAGCTAACCTTGAAGAAGACTTATCTTCACAGCCTTGGGCAAAAGAGAAATTTGATAAAATCTTACTTGACCCAGCTCGTGCTGGAGCGAGTGGTGTTGTTGATCAAATTTCAGCGTTAGGAGCGAAGCGTGTGGTTTATGTTTCGTGTAATCCTGCTACTCTAGCTAGAGATTCAGAGAGCTTAGAAAAGCAAGGCTACCAATTAGCCAAACTTGGTATGTTGGATATGTTCCCACACACTAGCCATTTAGAATCGATGGCTCTCTTTATCAAGGCTTAAAGGCCCGTAAATAAGGCTTAAAAATGAATGACAAAGGCGCAGGGACACCTGCGCTGATATCAATATGGTCGAACTAACTTGGAACCAGTTAGTCATATTGAATTGGGTATAAAACAGAATAACTAGGAAGGCACGATGGTTGCGGTACGAAGCGCACATTTAAACCCAAGCGAACAGTTTGAGCTAGAAAGTTGGATTGCGTCATTAAAGCAAGACGCAAAAACCTCGAATAAACTGAACAAAGTTTATCGTCACTGTGAAGAGCTATTAAAAGATCACGAGCAAGCATCACTCTTGCTATGGCGTGGACGCGAGATGATTGAAATCTTGGTCACGCTGTCGATGGATCGTGCAACATTAGTCGCAGCACAACTCTTCCCAGTGGTATCAAGTGGCGTTTTTGAACGCGAAGCCTTCGAAGAAAGCTACGGCAAAGAAATCGTTAAGCTGATTGACGGCGTTGAAGAAATGGCGGCCTTGGGCCAGCTAAACGTGACCCTTGAAGGCAGTGCTGCCTCGGGTCAAGTTGATAACGTTCGCCGTATGCTACTGGCGATGGTCGATGATTTCCGCTGCGTAGTCATCAAACTCGCTGAACGAATCTGTAACCTTATCGAGGTAAAAAAAGCGCCTGATGCTGTGCGTCGCGCGGCCGCAAAAGAGTGTTCTAACATCTATGCCCCACTGGCAAACCGTTTAGGTATCGGCCAACTTAAGTGGGAAATCGAAGATTACGCATTCCGCTACCAACAACCAGATACCTACAAGCAGATTGCAAAACAGCTGTCTGAGCGTCGTATCGTTCGTGAACAATACATCACAGATTTCGTTGATGATTTAACCGCAGAAATGCAGCGTTCAAACATCAATGCTGAAGTGAGTGGCCGACCAAAACACATCTACAGTATCTGGCGCAAAATGCAGAAGAAAGGCTTAGCCTTCGATGAGCTTTTTGATGTACGAGCAGTACGTATTATCGCTGACCAGCTGCAAGACTGTTACGCCGGCCTTGGGGTGGTACACACTAAATACAAGCACCTCCCGAGCGAATTTGATGACTATGTGGCGAACCCTAAGCCAAATGGTTACCAGTCGATTCATACCGTAGTACTTGGCCCTGAAGGCAAGACCATTGAGATTCAGATCCGTACTAAGCAAATGCACGAAGACTCTGAGCTTGGTGTGGCGGCGCACTGGAAGTACAAAGAAGGAGCTTCAAGCGGCCGTAGTGGCTACGATGAGAAAATCACTTGGTTGCGTAAACTTATCGACTGGCAAGAAGAGATGTCGGACTCTGGCGAGATGCTGGATGAGGTACGTAGCCAAGTCTTCGATGACCGTGTATACGCATTTACTCCACGTGGTGACGTGGTCGACTTACCAATGGGCGCAACCCCGTTGGATTTCGCCTACCACATCCACTCGATGGTCGGACACCGCTGTATCGGTGCCAAAGTAGCGGGGCGTATCGTACCGTTCACTCATAAACTATCGATGGGCGATCAAGTTGAGATCATCACGCAGAAAGAGCCGAACCCATCTCGTGACTGGTTAAATCCAACCACAGGTTTTGTTCATTCTGGTCGAGCTCGAGCGAAAATCAACGCTTGGTTCCGCGCACAAAGCCGTGAGAAAAACCTAGAAGCGGGTCGTGATATCCTGGAAGTTGAGCTAGCGAAAGTAGGCGCAACCCTAAAAGATGCTGATCAATACGCGCTAAAACGCTTTAACGTGAATACGCCAGACGAACTCTATGCAGGTATTGGTAGTGGCGACTTGCGTATTAACCAAGTGGTTAATCACATCAATGCGCTAGTGAATAAGCCAACGGCGGAAGAAGAAGACAAGAAAGCGCTAGAGAAACTGCTTGAGTCGGAAAACAAGCCGGCACAACAGAGTCGTCCGAAGAAAGATGCGGTAGTGGTTGAGGGCGTTGATAACCTAATGACGCACCTAGCGCGTTGCTGTCAGCCAATCCCAGGTGATGTGATTAAAGGTTACATCACTCAAGGTCGTGGTATCTCAGTGCACCGCGCTGACTGTGAACAGCTAGGCGAGCTAAGCGTGCATGCGCCAGAACGTATCATTGATACCGTTTGGGGTAATGGCTTTGTCGGCTCATACATCCTAACGCTGCGTGTTGAAGCGCTAGAACGTAATGGCTTGTTGAAAGACATCACCTCACTGTTCTCGAACGAGAAGATCAGTGTGACCACGATGAAGAGCCGCATCGACTACAAGCGTCAGCTATCGGTAATGGATTTCGATTTGGAAGTGACCAATATTGAGATTCTGAGCCGAGTGACAAGTCGAGTAGAACAGATCAAAGATGTAATGAGCGTTAAGAGACTTGGATGATCCTTTTGTGTCATTTATGTCATTCCCTACAGTGAGGGACGAACGTGATAGGGAATCTCGCCAAGCGGTTTGAGATCCCCAACTCGCTCATACTTCACTCTTGGAGATGGCGAAAAATAGAAAGGTGAGTGGTTTTGGCTGCTCACCTTTTTTAGTTTTAAGAAAAGAATTAGATTAAAACAATCAAACAGAATAATAGGAAAGCACCATGAGCCACCCGATTGAACAACTAGAACAAATTATGACTAAGCTGCGCGATCCAGAAGGTGGCTGTCCTTGGGATTTAAAACAAAATTTTGAAACAATTGTCCCGCATACTATCGAAGAGACGTACGAAGTGGTGGATGCGATTGACAACAAAGATTGGCCGAACCTACAAGAAGAGTTGGGTGACTTGTTGTTTCAGGTGATCTTCTATAGCCAGTTAGCGAAAGAACAGGGGTTGTTTGAGTTCTCTGATGTGGTTGATGGCATTAACGAAAAGCTAACACGCCGTCACCCGCATGTGTTCTCTGATACTGAGTTTGCCAGTGATGAAGAAATCAATGCCAATTGGGAAGCGGAAAAAGCCAAAGAGAAAGCACAGGCAGGCAAAACTCAAGAAAGTATTCTAGACTCAATACCAAACTCTCTACCTGCACTTTCGCGTGCTACAAAAATTCAAAAGCAGGTCGCGAAATATGGCTTTGATTGGGACTCAATTGGCCCAGTCGCCAATAAGGTATTAGAGGAAGTGGACGAGGTGATAGAAGAAGCACTTCAAGTGACGCCAAACGAAGAATTGGTTGAAGAAGAGCTGGGGGATTTACTGTTCGCGACCGTTAACTTGGTACGACATTTAGGTAAAAACCCAGAATCGGCACTCAATAAAGCCAATCTCAAGTTTTCGCGTCGCTTTAAAGGGGTGGAACAAAAAGTTCGTCAGCAAGGTAAAAATTTGACCGATTTTTCACTACAACAGCTTGATTCCATGTGGGGTGAAGTCAAAGTGGCGGAGAAAAGATAACCAAAGCTTTTATCATGAATTGATTTGAAGCAAAAAATAAAAAATAGCAGTGTGATAGATTTCACGTTGTGGCGATAAGGGGCTTCTGGTATATTTTCATCCCGTCCAGAAGTAGTCCATTTCCCTCATTCAACCAATTTCAGGTTAAACATGACGACAAATTACATTTTTGTTACTGGCGGGGTTGTATCCTCTCTAGGTAAAGGTATTGCTGCAGCATCTCTTGCGGCTATTTTAGAAGCTCGTGGTCTTAAAGTGACTATGATGAAGCTTGACCCTTACATCAACGTTGATCCAGGCACTATGAGCCCGACTCAGCACGGTGAAGTGTTCGTTACGGAAGATGGCGCTGAAACAGACCTTGACCTTGGTCACTATGAGCGATTCATTCGCACCAAGATGACTAAGCGTAACAACTTCACTGCAGGTCGTGTTTACTCAGACGTACTCGCTAAAGAGCGTCGCGGTGATTACCTAGGTGCAACTATTCAGGTTATCCCACACATCACTAACTCTATCAAAGAGCGTGTAATTTCTGGCGCAGCTGGCCACGATATTGCGATCGTTGAAGTTGGTGGTACGGTTGGTGATATCGAATCTCTACCATTCATGGAAGCGATTCGTCAGCTAGCAGTAGAACTAGGCCGTGAACGCGCAATGTTCATGCACCTTACTCTAGTGCCATACCTAGCAGCTGCGGGCGAAGTGAAAACTAAGCCAACGCAACACTCTGTAAAAGAGCTACTGTCTATTGGTATTCAGCCAGACATCCTAGTTTGTCGTTCAGACCGCAACATTCCTTCGAACGAGCGTAAGAAAATTGCTCTGTTCTGTAATGTGCAAGAAAATGCAGTTATTTCTATGCGCGATGTTGACTCTATCTACAAGATCCCTCAGCTTATTAAAGCTCAAGGTACTGATGAACTTGTATGTAAGCGTTTCGGCATCACAGCTCCAGAAGCAGACCTGTCTGAATGGGAACAAGTAATTTACGAAGAAGCTAACCCAACGGGTGAAGTGACGATTGGTATGGTTGGTAAGTACATTGAACTACCAGACGCATACAAATCAGTAAATGAAGCGCTAAAACACGCGGGCTTGAAAAATCGCCTAAGCGTTAATATTAAATACGTAGATTCACAAGACGTTGAGTCTCGTGGCGTAGAGGTTTTAGAAGGCCTAGATGCAATCCTAGTTCCTGGTGGTTTTGGTGATCGTGGTGTTGAAGGTAAGATTCTTGCTGCTCAATACGCTCGTGAAAACAAAGTACCGTACTTAGGTATCTGTCTAGGTATGCAAGTAGCGCTTATCGAGTACGCTCGTAACGTTGCGAAAATGGAAGGGGCACACTCTTCTGAATTCTGTACTGAAACTAAGTACCCAGTTGTTGGTCTTATCACTGAGTGGACTGATGGCGAAGGTAAAGTTGAAGAGCGTACAGAAACATCTGACCTTGGCGGCACAATGCGTCTTGGTTCACAGCTTTGTCACCTAGCGAAAGGGACGAAAGCTTACGAATTATACGGTAGCGCGACGATCCATGAACGTCACCGTCACCGTTACGAAGTGAACAACAATCTTCGTCCACAAATCGAAAAAGCGGGCCTAAAAGTATCGGGTCTATCTGCGGACAAGAAACTGGTTGAAGTTATTGAGAACCCGAACCACCCATGGTTCGTTGCTGCTCAATTCCACCCAGAGTTCACTTCAACACCTCGCGATGGTCACCCATTGTTTGCAGGTTTCGTTAAAGCGGCTGGTGAGTTCCAGCGCGGCGAGTTAGAGAAGTAAAAAGGAATACAGGTAGCTGCGTAAGTTGTGCTGCTACCTTTAAATTTGACATTTATATATTCAACGAGAAGGAAACATTCAATGTCTAAGATCGTTAAAGTTCTAGGTCGTGAAATCATCGATTCACGTGGTAACCCAACTGTAGAAGCTGAAGTACACCTAGAAGGCGGTTTCGTAGGTATGGCTGCTGCTCCATCTGGCGCATCTACTGGTTCTCGCGAAGCTCTTGAGCTACGTGACGGCGACAAATCACGTTTCCTAGGTAAAGGTGTTCTTAAAGCTATTGAAGCTGTAAACGGCCCAATCGCTGAAGCTCTAGTTGGTACTGACGCTAAAGCACAAGCTGACGTTGACCAAATCATGCTTGACCTAGACGGTACTGATAACAAGTCTAAGTTCGGCGCGAACGCTATCCTAGCTGTATCTCTAGCTAACGCAAAAGCTGCTGCTGCTGCGAAAGGCATGCCTCTATACGAGCACATCGCTGAGCTAAACGGTACTGCTGGTCAGTTCTCTATGCCTCTACCAATGATGAACATCATCAACGGTGGTGAGCACGCAGATAACAACGTTGACATCCAAGAGTTCATGATCCAACCAGTTGGCGCTAAAACTCTTAAAGAAGGTCTACGTATCGGCGCTGAAGTATTCCACAACCTAGCTAAAGTTCTTAAGTCTAAAGGCTACAGCACTGCAGTTGGTGATGAAGGTGGTTTCGCTCCTAACCTTAAGTCTAACGCTGAAGCTCTAGAAGTTATCGCAGAAGCTGTTGCAGCTGCTGGTTACGAACTAGGTAAAGACGTTACTCTTGCTATGGACTGTGCAGCATCTGAGTTCTTCGACAAAGAAGCTGGCATCTACAACATGAAGGGCGAAGGTAAAACTTTCACTTCTGAAGAGTTCAACCACTACCTAGCTGAGCTAGCGAACAACTTCCCAATCGTTTCTATCGAAGACGGTCTTGACGAGTCAGATTGGGATGGCTTCAAGCACCAAACTGAACTTCTAGGCGACAAGCTTCAAATCGTTGGTGACGATCTGTTCGTTACAAACACTAAGATTCTTGCTGAAGGTATCGAGAAAGGCGTAGCTAACTCTATCCTTATCAAGTTCAACCAAATCGGTTCTCTAACAGAGACTCTAGCTGCTATCAAGATGGCTAAAGACGCTGGCTACACTGCAGTAATCTCTCACCGTTCTGGCGAAACTGAAGATGCAACTATCGCTGATCTAGCGGTAGGTACAGCTGCAGGTCAAATCAAAACTGGTTCTATGAGCCGTTCTGACCGTGTTGCTAAGTACAACCAACTTATCCGTATCGAAGAAGCTCTAGGTTCTAAAGCTCCTTACAACGGTCTTAAAGAAGTTAAAGGTCAATAATTCGTCCTATTTGGCACTGTAGCTGCGTTAACTGCAGAAGATTCACTAAATCACATAGGAAACTATGCTCCATAGCTGAATCTTCTTTGTTGCCTTGCTACAGCACCAACTAGTTAGAATTATGCACTAATACTTTTGAATGCCTCGCTTATGCGGGGCATTTTTTTGTCTGTAGAAAACTGAATGAAAGAAGCTCTAGGCTCTAAAGCTCCTCCTTGTCACATATAAAGTTCGTCATTCCCTAGACTGACGAAGGAAGGAGTAGGGAATCTCATTGTTTTCCTGACAATGACTCCCCGACTTATTGATTCCCTGACACCACATATCTCGCACCAATAAGCTCATTATGGTATATATGTGCCTTATTCTAGTTCCTTCTTTTTCAACCGGCGAAAGGTGTTATGCGAATTTTTGCTTTAGTACTGCTCATAGTGTTTGGCTGGCTACAACACACACTGTGGCTCGGTAAAAATGGTATCTCTGATTACTACGGTGTGAACAACGAAATCCAAGTTCAACAGCAAGTAAATGAAAAGCTGCATATTCGAAATGCAGAAATGTTTGCTGAAATTGACGATCTACGCCAAGGCTTAGACGCGATAGAAGAACGCGCACGTCATGAACTTGGAATGGTCAAAGAAGGTGAAACGTTTTATCGCATCATTGGTGAGGAATCCCATTAATGTCGACTCAACTTCAAAGCGTGATTGCCGTTGTACCTGCGGCGGGCGTCGGTAGCCGAATGAAGGCAGACCGCCCTAAGCAATATCTCAAGATTCACGACAAAACAATTTTAGAGCACACCATTGAGAAATTACTGTCTCACCCACAAGTCGCTCAAATTGTCGTTGCGATCAGCGATGATGACCCATACTACCCTGATCTAGCACTCAACCTGAACCCGCAAGTGATCAGAGTGTCAGGCGGAAGCGAGCGAGCGGACTCTGTACTCTCTGCGCTAAACTATATCGCTGAGCAGCAGCTTAGTGATTGGGTAATGGTTCACGATGCGGCAAGGCCGTGTGTTCAGCTAAGTGATATCGACAAGCTAATTTCCGGCGCGATGAGCCATGATGTGGGCGCTATTTTAGCGGCTCCAGTTCGTGACACGATGAAGCGCGGTGCCCAAGGGCAGATCGAGCATACCGTTGAGCGTGCCGATTTATGGCATGCACTTACGCCGCAAATGTTCAGAGCAAAGCCTCTGTGGAAGGCATTAAGTGAGGCGTTGCAACAAGGCGCTTCAATTACTGATGAAGCCTCAGCCTTTGAATGGAAAGGTTTATCGCCCGCTTTAGTGGCAGGGCGTTCAGATAATTTTAAGATTACTCAGCCTGAAGATTTAGCGCTTGCTGAGTTCTATTTAAGTCAGAATAAGGAATAATGATGATTCGTATTGGCCATGGCTTTGATGTACATAAGTTTGGTGGTGAAGGCCCGGTAATTATTGGTGGCGTGAGCGTCCCTTATGAACAAGGTCTTATTGCACACTCAGACGGTGATGTTGCCCTTCATGCGTTGTGTGACGCTCTATTGGGTGCGATTGCTGCGGGTGATATTGGTCGTCATTTCCCTGATACCGATGACGAATGGAAAGGTGCGGATAGCCGTGAGCTACTGAAAGATGTTTACCGTCGAGTAAAAGAACAAGGTTACGTGATTGGTAATGCCGATATTACTATCATGGCGCAAGCTCCAAAGATGGCGCCTCATATAGACTCTATGTGCCAAGCTATTGCTCAAGACCTAGAAACCAGCATTAGCAATGTGAATGTAAAAGCGACGACCACTGAGCGTTTAGGTTTTACAGGTCGCAAAGAGGGCATCGCATGTGAAGCGGTGGTCCTAATTACTAAAAGTGCGTAAGCACCAACACGAAAAGAACAGCATGTCAGATATTTTATCTTCATTGGCTTATCTAAACGGTAAACCAACTGCGAAAGCAAAACTAAAAGCAAAAGCCGAACACTTTGTCGTTAATGAAGACTTGGGTTTTGAGTTTGCTGGTGAAGGCGAGCACCTAATGGTTCGTATTCGTAAAACTGGTGAAAACACGAGCTTCGTAGCAAACGAGCTGGCTAAAGCTTGCGGTGTTAAGTCGAAAGACGTGAGCTGGGCGGGTTTGAAAGACCGCCACGCTGTGACAGAGCAGTGGTTGAGCGTTCACCTACCGAAAGGTGAGCCTGACTTTTCAGGGTTCTTAGCACAATACCCAAGCATTGAAATCTTAGCGACAGCGCGACACAACAAAAAGTTACGTCCAGGCGATTTAGTTGGCAACCAATTTGAGTTGACCTTGTCTGAAGTAACGGATTGCGATGATGTGGTCAAGCGTTTGGAAAAAGTCGCTCAAGTGGGCGTGCCAAACTACTTTGGTGCTCAGCGTTTTGGCAATGAAGGTAACAACCTATCTGAAGCTCGTCGTTGGGGCCGCGATAACGTTCGTACTCGTAACCAGAATAAGCGCAGCTTGTACCTTTCTGCTGCTCGTTCGTGGATTTACAACCTGATCCTTTCAGACCGTATTGAGCAAGATGCGTTTGCATCAGCATTGGTTGGCGATATCGTGGTGAAAGACGGTGCTCAACTGGCAGTAACAGCAGACAACATTGAAGCTGTAAACCAAGACATTGCGAACGGTTCTGCTTTGATAACTGTTGCTTTGGCTGGCGATAATGCCTTACCAACGATTGATGAGTCTCAAGCTCTAGAACAGAAACACCTTGATGCTGAACCGGATCTAATGGCTCTGATTCGTGGTAACCGTATGCGTCATGATCGCCGTGAAGCGTCACTGAAACCAACAGACTTAACTTGGGAAGTGAACGAAGATAATGTCACGCTTAAGTTCTCTCTTGATGCGGGTTGTTTCGCAACAGCGATCGTTCGCGAATTGGTTGAAGAAGTACACGTAGAGAGAACCTACGAGCAATAACGATTTTGCTTGGAGCTGAGTCACTTGATATTGGAATTTAAGTGACTTGGCTTAGCATGGGAACAAAAGAAAGGATACAAGATGAAGATTTTACTCAGCAATGATGATGGTGTGCACGCTCAAGGTATTCATGAGCTGGCAAATGAGCTACGTGATCTTGCTGACGTTATCATTGTTGCCCCTGACCGTAATCGCTCGGGTGCGTCAAATTCATTAACTTTAGAACAGCCTCTGCGTGTTCAAGAGATTACTGAAAATACCTATTCGGTACAAGGAACACCGACCGACTGTGTGCATTTTGCGTTAAACGAACTGCTAAAGAATGACATGCCTGATCTGGTATTAACGGGCATTAATCACGGTGCTAACCTGGGTGATGACGTGCTTTATTCCGGCACGGTGGCTGCAGCAATGGAAGGGCATTTTCTAGGCGTTCAATCGGTAGCGTTTTCTCTGGTGGGAAAAAAACATTTTAAGACAGCGGCAGCGATTGCTCGTCGTATTGTCGAACAACATTTAGCAAACCCAATCCCGACCAACCGCTTGTTGAACGTAAACGTTCCTGATTTAGCCTTAGAACAATTGTCTGGTACTCAGGTGACGCGCTTAGGTGCTCGTCATCACGCTGAAGATATGATCAAGCAAAAAGACCCGCGTGGTCACGATATCTATTGGCTTGGCCCTCCGGGTAAAGAGCAAGATGCCGGTGAAGGTACCGATTTTTACGCGATTGAGCATGGCTTTGTGTCGGTAACACCGTTGCAGGTTGATCTGACGGCGCATGAGTCGTTGGGTGCGATGGCAACATGGTTAGGGGAGAAGTAAGTGAGTAATCCGCAAGCTGAGCGTTTAATTACTTTCCTGATTGAAAATGGTATTCAGGATCAAAAGGTTCTTGATGCGATTTACCAACTGCCGAGAGAGAGCTTTTTATCACAGGCGATGTATCACCAAGCCTATGATAATAATGCGCTGCCTATCGGTCAGGGTCAGACAATCTCACAGCCATACATTGTTGCTAAAATGACAGAGCTACTTGAATTACAACAAGATAGCCGTGTCTTGGAGATCGGAACGGGTTCTGGTTACCAAACTGCGGTATTGGCTCAACTTGTTGATCATGTGTATTCGGTTGAAAGAATAAAGTCGCTACAATGGGATGCCAAGCGTAGGTTGAAGCAACTCGATTTCTACAATATCTCAACTAAGCACGGTGATGGTTGGCAAGGTTGGTCTTCAAAAGCCCCTTTTGATGCGATTATTGTCACCGCCGCTGCAGAGTCGATTCCTCAAGCGCTTCTGCAACAGCTGAAAGATGGCGGTCGTTTACTGATTCCTGTCGGTGATGACGAACAGCAACTATTGAAGATCGTTCGACACGGCGATGAGTTTTTATCGAGTGTTATCGAGATGGTGAGATTTGTACCTCTTGTTCCTGGTGAGCTAGCTTAATAAAAGACTAATGGTGTAGGTGGATAGAGAGTCGATGCGTTCGAAGTTGTTAAAAGGAAGTACTTTACTGCTTAGCTGTGCCCTTGTTGGGTGTGCAGCGAATTCGCCTGCGCCCGTTTCAAACCTAAACAAGAATTACTCATCGATTGATCGTGGTAGTTATCGTGGCAGTTACTATGAAGTTAAAAAAGGCGATACCCTTTACTTCATTGCTTATGTCACCAATAAAGACGTTAAAGACCTCATCGGTTATAACAAGTTGTCTGCTCCTTACACTATCCACCCAGGGCAGAAGCTTAAGTTATGGCGTCCTAGCTACAACGCGCCAGCGTATGGTAAGTCAACGGTAGCGGCAGCAGCAGTTGCTGCGCCTGTCGCCGCATCCACAACGTCATCTACGGCAAGTAAACCGAAAACCACACCACAAAAGAGCAAAAACTCTAAACCGGCTCCAGCTCAAACTACCACCAAAGTGGTGAAAAAAGATCCACCAAAGAAGGTTGAACAATCCAAATCAAAGGAGTATGTTGGTTCTAAAGGTAAACAGAATGTTACACCGCCCACCAAACCAACAAGTGATAAAGTATCCAAATGGTTATGGCCAACTAAAGGGAGAGTAATCGAGAATTTCTCTGTAGGCGAACAAGGAAATAAAGGCATAGACATAGCAGGACAGCGAGGTCAGCCAATAGTATCTACTGCAGGGGGAACGGTTGTTTATTCGGGTAATGCACTACGAGGCTACGGCAATCTAGTGATTGTGAAGCACAATGATAATTACTTAAGTGCATACGCGCATAACGACCGACTATTAGTATCTGAAGGGCAAAGTGTGAAACCAGGGCAGAAGATTGCAACAATGGGAAGCTCTGGAGCCAGCAGTGTTAGGTTGCACTTTGAGATTCGTTACCAAGGTAAATCCGTTAATCCAAAACGATATTTACCTTAAATACAATATGCAAAAATTACGTATTGTATGGAGTGACATAGTCATTTAGCGACATATGAAGTTGTAATGTCATGCTAATTTCGCCAGGGGGAGGCGTTATGAGTATAAGCAATGCAGTAACCAAAGAAGAGTTCGATTTTGACCAAGCAACCACGGAACCGGAAGCTCTTGGAAAAGCAAAACGAACAGTCACTAAGAAAACCGAAGCAAAAGAAGAAGTTGAAGTTACGTCTAAAAGTTTAGATGCCACTCAACTCTACTTAGGCGAAATCGGTTTCTCACCACTACTAACCGCTGAAGAAGAAGTGCTATACGCACGTCGAGCTCTACGCGGTGATGAAGCAGCACGTAAACGCATGATCGAAAGTAACCTGCGTTTAGTGGTAAAAATTTCACGTCGTTATAGCAACCGCGGCCTTGCACTTCTCGATCTAATCGAAGAAGGCAACCTAGGTTTAATTCGCGCCGTAGAGAAGTTTGATCCAGAGCGTGGCTTCCGCTTCTCAACTTACGCGACATGGTGGATTCGTCAAACCATTGAACGTGCGTTAATGAATCAGACTCGCACTATCCGTTTGCCAATCCATGTTGTGAAAGAGCTGAATATCTATCTGCGTACCGCAAGAGAGCTATCACAAAAACTTGATCATGAACCAACGGCGGAAGAAATTGCTTCTAAGCTAGACAAGCCAGTTGGTGATGTGAGTAAGATGCTTCGTCTAAACGAAAGAGTGAGCTCTGTAGATACGCCAATTGGTGGTGACGGTGAGAAAGCACTGTTGGATATTATTCCAGACATCAACAATTCAGACCCTGAGGTTTCAACTCAAGATAGCGATATCAAGAACTCGTTGATTTTCTGGCTTGATGAACTGAATCCTAAGCAGAAAGAAGTGCTTGCACGTCGCTTTGGACTACTGGGTTACGAACCGTCAACACTAGAAGAAGTAGGCCGTGAAATTAGCCTGACTCGTGAACGTGTTCGTCAAATCCAAGTTGAAGGTCTTCGCCGTCTGCGTGAGATTCTTATCAAGCAAGGTCTGAATATGGAAAACCTGTTCAACGTAGAAAACGACTAATTGAACGGATGATGCTTCTCTAAATAGAAGACAAATAAAAACGCTGACTTTAAGTCAGCGTTTTTTTGTTTGTGGCTTTGGTATTTCATGCCGTCTAATGAAAATAGCAGTACGGCCATAACAAGCTATTTGGTAAGAAACTAAAGCAGCTTCTTCAAGCGGTAAAGTTCTTCTAATGCTTGGCGAGGAGTTAGATCATCAGGATCAACATTCGCTAGCGCTTGCTCTACTTCACTCGGTTCTGGGATCAGGCTCAGTTGGTTTGCGATATCGACACCGCTTGGCTTCGATGTTGGCGACTCCATACTTAACGCTTCTAACTGAGTCAGCTTCGCACGAGCATTCTTGATCACTGCTTTCGGTACGCCAGCTAAACCTGCAACCGCTAGACCATAAGATTTACTTGCAGCACCTTCTTGAACTGCGTGCATAAAGGCAATGCTATCACCATGTTCAACCGCATCTAAGTGTACGTTTGCTAAAGTTGGAAGTTGGTTAGGTAGTTCAGTTAGCTCAAAGTAGTGCGTTGCAAACAGTGTCATCGCATTGATTTGATTGGCTAGCCACTCTGCACTTGCCCAAGCCAGAGACAGGCCATCGTAAGTACTGGTACCACGACCGATTTCATCCATTAGCACAAGGCTGTTTGGTGTTGCATTGTGCAGGATATTTGCGGTTTCTGTCATCTCAACCATGAAGGTTGAACGGCCAGAAGCCAAATCATCGGATGCGCCAATACGCGTAAAGATACGGTCGATAGAGCCGATGGTTGCGCTTTCTGCAGGAACATAACAACCGATATGAGCCATCAATGCGATGAGTGCCGTTTGGCGCATGTAGGTCGATTTACCACCCATGTTGGGACCCGTGATGATCAGCATCTTACGTTGATCATTCAGGTCGATAGGGTTAGCAATGAAAGGTTCGTCCATCACTTGTTCAACAACAGGGTGACGACCGGCCTGAATTTGTACGCCAGCAGACTCTGTCATGGTTGGACGACAGTAATCAAGGGTATCTGCACGCTCAGCCAAGTTCTGTAGAACATCAAGCTGAGATACTGAAGAGGCGATATTTTGTAGGCGCTCTAGATACGGCAGTAGTAAGTCAAACAACTCTTCCCACAGCTGTTTCTCGATAGCGAGTGCTTTCGACTTAGAGTTAAGTACTTTGTCTTCGTGCTCTTTTAGCTCAGGAATGATGTAACGCTCAGCATTTTTCAGCGTTTGACGACGAACATAGTGTGGCGGCACAAGATGGCTTTGCCCACGGCTTACTTGAATGAAGAAACCATGTACGTTGTTGTAGCCAACTTTTAGCGTGTCGATGCCATGACGTTCACGCTCTTCTTGCTCAAGCTTATCAAGAAATTCAGTTGCGCCTGCTGCAAGGTCGCGCCATTCGTCTAACTCGGCATTGTAGCCTTCTGCAATCACACCACCGTCACGGATAACCACCGGTGGGTTCTCTTTGATTGCACGTTCAAGCAGCTCAGAAACCTCATCCACAGGAGAAGCATATTGAGCAAGTTGAGTTAGGTATGGGTGCTTCAGTTGCGTCAGTGTTTCAGCAAGCTCTGGCAAATATTCCATTGCTTGGCGAAGACGCGCCATATCGCGAGGGCGAGCAGAGCGAAGTGCTAATCGAGCGAGAATACGTTCGATATCACCAATCTGTTTTAAGGTTGGCTGTAGTTCTGTGAATAGAGCCAAATCTTTCATTTCACCAATTGCATCTAAGCGCTGATCGAGTGCAGATATATTGCGCATTGGTTGATGTAACCAACGCTTAAGCATACGGCTACCCATTGCTGTCGCAGTGTGATCAAGTACTTCGGCAAGGGTGTTATCAGTACCACCCCCAAGATTTTGCGTGATCTCCAAATTACGACGAGTTGCAGCATCAAGGATCACCGAGTGATCTTGTTTATCCATCGTGAGTGAACGGATATGAGGGAGGGCAGTACGTTGGGTATCTTTCACGTATTGGATCAAACAACCAGCCGCACATAGACCCAGTTTCGCGCTTTCTACGCCAAAGCCAACCAGATCGCGAGTACCAAACTGCTTATTCAATTGCTGCTTAGCGGTGTCTAATTCAAATTCCCATACAGGGCGGCGGCGGTTGCCATTACGGCTTGCCATTAAATCGACGGGTTCGAAATCTTCAGGGAACAGCAGCTCACGCGGAGAGGTTCTTTGTAGCTCAGCGGCCATCGCTTCTTCTGTTTCTGGCTCGCAAAGTTGGAATCGGCCAGAGGTAATATCAAGTGTCGCATAACCGAATTTACCGTTGTGGTGATAAATGGCTGCAATTAGGTTATCAACGCGTTCAGAAAGCAAGGCTTCGTCGGTTACGGTACCCGGTGTCACGATACGCACTACTGCGCGCTCAACAGGGCCTTTTGAAAGTGCTGGATTACCAATCTGTTCACAAATTGCTACGGACTCACCAAGTTGCACTAACTTTGCAAGGTATCCTTCAACCGCATGGTATGGAACACCTGCCATCGGAATCGGTTCACCATTTGATGAGCCACGCTTAGTCAGTGAAATATCGAGGAGTTGAGAGGCTTTTTTAGCGTCATCGTAGAAAAGCTCGTAGAAATCGCCCATGCGGTAGAACAGCAGAATTTCTGGGTTTTCTGCTTTCAGTTTTAGATACTGCTGCATCATGGGAGTATGTTTTTGATCGGCTTTCACAGTTAACTTCTTTCGTTTATTTCTATTGCGGCTTAGGATACGTGAAAGCGTTTCGTGCGAAAAGCGGCTGATGCGAAAAGATGCGAATCCAAATGATATGACAGTAAATAAAGGGAAGCAGATGATGCAGATGACTCAAGACCTTAGTGAGCAGCTTGGACATTTACTCGCTAAACACAAACACGTGTTAGTGACGGCTGAATCTTGCACTGGCGGAGGTGTCGCGAGTGCAGTCACCGATATTGCGGGCAGCTCTGGATGGTTTGATCGCGCTTTTGTTACGTACAGCAATGAAGCCAAACAAGAGATGATCGGTGTACAGCTTAAAACATTAATGGAGTTCGGCGCCGTGAGTGAGCCTGTCGTAATAGAAATGGCGAGCGGGGCATTGCAACATTCAAACGGGACGATCTCTGTATCAATCAGTGGCATCGCTGGCCCAGGTGGCGCGACCGAAGATAAGCCTGTTGGTACAGTATGCTTCGCGTGGAAAGCGCTAAATGGCTGGGATAAAGTAGAAACGCATGTATTTACAGGCGACAGATCACAAGTACGCCAACAAGCCACGCACCATGCCCTGCAAGTTATTTATGATTACCTATCAATGGAAGGTAAGTAACATTTGTACAAATTATTTTCATACAGGTATAGACACTGTATGAATCAACAGTATAATGAAAGCCAATTAGTCACCCCTATGTGGGTTAGAAATAGATTCTAGATCGCTTGTTGAGACAACCGATTATGTGGAGATAGAAATGGACGAGAATAAACAAAAAGCGTTAGCCGCAGCCCTTGGTCAGATTGAAAAGCAATTTGGTAAAGGTTCTATCATGCGTCTTGGTGATAACCGCACAATGGACGTAGAAACTATTTCTACAGGTTCTCTATCTCTAGATATCGCACTAGGTGCTGGTGGCCTACCGATGGGACGTATCGTAGAAGTTTACGGTCCAGAATCATCAGGTAAAACAACGCTAACGCTTGAGCTTATTGCTGCAGCACAGAAAGTGGGAAAGACGTGTGCATTCGTTGATGCGGAGCACGCACTTGACCCTATCTACGCTCAAAAGCTTGGTGTTGATATCGATGCACTTCTTGTTTCTCAACCAGATACTGGTGAGCAAGCGCTGGAAATCTGTGATGCACTGGCTCGTTCAGGTGCAATCGACGTTCTTGTTATTGACTCAGTAGCAGCCCTAACACCAAAAGCAGAAATCGAAGGCGAAATGGGCGACAGCCACATGGGTCTTCAGGCTCGTATGCTTTCTCAAGCAATGCGTAAGCTGACGGGTAACCTTAAGCAGTCTAACTGTATGGCTATCTTCATTAACCAAATTCGTATGAAAATTGGTGTGATGTTCGGTAACCCAGAAACAACAACAGGTGGTAACGCACTTAAGTTCTACGCATCTGTTCGTCTTGATATTCGCCGTACTGGTGCGATTAAAGATGGTGATGAAGTTGTTGGTAACGAAACTCGTATCAAGGTCGTTAAGAACAAGATTGCTGCACCATTCAAACAAGCTGAGACTCAAATCCTTTACGGTAAAGGCTTCAACCGCGAAGGTGAGCTTATCGACTTAGGTGTTAAGAATAAGCTAGTAGAAAAAGCAGGCGCTTGGTACAGCTACAAAGGCGATAAGATCGGCCAAGGTAAAGCTAACGCTGGTAAATACCTACGTGAAAACCCAGTAGTTGCTCTAGAGATCGATACTAAACTTCGTGAGTTACTACTGACTCCTGCTGTTCTTGAAGAGAAAGACGTAGAGAAAGAAGAAGAAAACGAAGAGCTATAAGCTCACGTTTTATAGAGTGGATGTTTGAAAGAAGCATCCGCTTTGAAAGAATTTAAAGCCTCGCATATTTTATGCGGGGCTTTTTTATTGGATCTGCTCCGTCGAGCATGTCTTTGGTCAAATCTCTTTCGTTGACTGAGTTTCTTCGGTACTAGGTCGTCAATTTAGTTCTGCTTTTCCACGGCAAGATATAGTGGAATATTCTTCATTTTATCGAATTCCCACTAAAATCCTGCCCAAGGGTGTCTTTTCTACAAGAAAACTAGTCGAAGCCTTAACCATGATCTACAATACGGCAAAATTCTAACTCGACTATTTTCAGGAAGAGCTGCATGTACATGAGCACTGATGAGGTTCGCAACGCGTTCCTTAAGTTCTTTGAGAGCAAAGAACACCAAATCGTAGACAGTTCATCGTTAGTTCCACATAACGATCCAACCCTGCTATTTACTAACGCAGGTATGAACCAATTCAAAGATTGCTTCTTAGGCGCCGAAAAGCGTGCCTACACTCGAGCAACTACGGCTCAGCGTTGTGTACGTGCGGGTGGTAAACACAATGACCTTGAAAACGTAGGTTTCACGGCTCGTCACCACACGTTCTTCGAAATGCTAGGCAACTTCAGCTTTGGCGACTACTTCAAAGAAGAAGCGATTGGATTTGCTTGGGAATTCCTGACTGAAACTCTTCAACTGCCAAAAGACCGCCTGCTGGTAACGGTATACGAGACAGATGATGAAGCATTCGATATCTGGAACAAGAAAGTAGGTGTTCCTGCTGACCGTATCGTTCGCATTGGCGACAAAGAAGGCGGTAAACAGTTCGAGTCTGATAACTTCTGGACGATGGGTGACACAGGTCCTTGTGGTCCATGTACTGAAATCTTCTACGATCACGGTGAGCACATCTGGGGCGGCCGTCCTGGTACACCTGAAGAAGATGGTGACCGTTTCATCGAGATCTGGAACAACGTATTCATGCAGTTCAACCGTCACGCTGACGGCACAATGGAACCGCTACCTAAGCCTGCTGTAGATACAGGTATGGGTATTGAGCGTATTTCTGCAATCATGCAGGGCGTTCACTCTAACTACGAAATTGATGTATTCCAAAAGCTAATCAAAGCGACTGCGGAAGTTGTTGGTCATGACGATCTATCTAACCAATCGCTACGCGTTATTGCTGACCACATCCGTTCTTGTTCATTCCTAATTGCTGACGGTGTTATGCCTTCAAACGAAGGTCGTGGCTACGTTCTACGTCGTATTATTCGTCGTGCAGTTCGTCACGGTAACAAGCTTGGCGCACAAGGCGTGTTCTTCCACAAACTTGTGGGTGTGCTGGCTGAAGTGATGGGCTCTGCGGCAGATGAACTTAAGAAACAGCAAGAGCTTGTTGAAAAAGTACTTCGCATTGAGGAAGAGAACTTTGGTCGTACTCTAGAGCGCGGCATGGTTATTCTTAATGACGCACTAGATGCACTTGAAGGCAAAGAGCTTGACGGCGAAACAGTTTTCAAACTTTACGATACATACGGCTTCCCAGCTGACCTTACTAACGATGTAGCTCGCGAACGCGATTTTACTATCGATGAAGAAGGCTTTGAGAAGGCGATGGAAGCACAGCGTAAGCGTGCACGTGAAGCAGGCCAATTCGGCACGGATTACAACGCGACAATCAAAGTAGACACCAACACTGAGTTCTGTGGTTACACAGCAACTGAAGGTGCTGGTGAAATCTCTGCGCTATTCGTTGACGGCGAAGAGGTTGCTTCACTATCGGCTGGCGACAAAGCAATCATCATCCTTGAAGAGACACCATTCTACGCTGAGTCAGGCGGTCAATGTGGTGATGCTGGTACACTAAAAACAGCGTCGGGTCTTTTCAAAGTACAAGACACTCAGAAGCTAGGTAACGCATTTGCGCACCACGGTGAGCTAGTTGAAGGTGTATTTGCTAAGGGCGATAAAGTAGAAGCAACGGTTGACGCTGAGCGTCGAGCTGCTATCTCACTAAACCACTCTGCCACTCACTTACTTCACTCTGCATTGCGCGAAGTGCTAGGTGAGCACGTTGCTCAGAAAGGTTCTTTAGTTAAGCCAGACAACCTACGTTTTGACTTCTCTAACCTTGAAGCGGTAACACCAGCACAGATTAAAGAAGTAGAGCGTCTAGTTAACGCACAAGTTCGTAAGAACCATGTGATTGAAACGAACATCATGGACATCGAGTCAGCGAAAGAAAAAGGTGCAATGGCACTGTTTGGCGAGAAGTACGATGATGAAGTTCGCGTTCTATCTATGGGCGACTTCTCTACTGAACTTTGTGGTGGTATCCACGCTTCAAACACAGGTGATATCGGCCTATTCAAGATCACTTCTGAAGGTGGTATTGCTGCGGGTATTCGTCGTATTGAAGCGGTAACAGGTGAAGCTGCACTAGATGCAGTAGAAGCTCAAGCTAACGCTTACGAAGAGAAACTGGCTGAGTCAGCTAAGAAAGCGAAATCGCTAGAGAAAGAAATCCAACTGCTTAAAGAAAAGATGGCTGCTGCAGAAAGCGCAAACATCATGGGCAAAGTAGAAGACATCTCTGGTACTAAAGTTTTGGTTGCTGCAATTGAAGGCGCAGACAACAAGAACCTACGTACTATGGTTGATAACGCTAAAAACCAAGTAGGTAGCGGCATCATCCTGATCGCGAACGTAGCAGACGGTAAAGTTGGCTTGATTGCTGGTGTAACCAAAGACCTAATCGGCAAAGTAAAAGCGGGTGATCTCGTCAAGATGGTTGCTGAGCAAGTTGGCGGTAAAGGCGGCGGTCGTCCAGATATGGCTCAAGCGGGCGGTACAGACGTTGCAGCACTGCCAGAAGCGCTTAAATCTGTGCGTACTTGGCTAGAAGAGCGTCTTTAAGCTTAAGTAATTGATACAAAGATGCCCAATCAGTTGATTGGGCATCTTTTATTTTGCCTATTGGAAGTGTGTTTAAACAAGGTTTGATTGAGATTAACCAAGAAGTCTAATGGTGGCGTTAGACTCCTTGGTTAATTTTTTATTGCTTCGCCCTGACGCGGAGTATGTGTTTTTTTGTCATATATAGACATTGGTCTTGGGAAGGTGAGGACGGGTGAAAATGCCTCTTATCGTGCAGAAATTTGGTGGAACGTCGGTGGGTTCAATTGAACGAATCCATCATGTAGCAGAAAAAATCATTGAAGCGAAAAATGAAGGGAACCAGATCGTGGTTGTCGTTTCTGCTATGTCTGGTGAAACAAATCGGTTAGTTAATTTAGCCACGCAAGTTGATAGCGTACCAAACGCTAGAGAACTGGATGTGTTGTTAACGGCTGGCGAGCAAGTTTCCATGGCCTTGTTAGCAATGACGTTACACAAGTTAGGTTATGAAGCGACATCGATGACTGGCTATCAAGCCAAGATACACACGGATTCTAATCATAATAATGCGGCGATTGAGCGTATTGATACTGCTCCGATTCAAGCTCTGCTAGATGACAACCAGATTGTTATTGTTGCAGGCTTTCAAGGATTCAATGCGAAAGGTGATATCACGACATTAGGCCGCGGTGGTTCAGATACTACAGCGGTCGCGCTTGCAGGTGCCTTGCAGGCGAAAGAATGCCAGATCTATACTGATGTAGATGGTGTTTACTCTTGTGACCCTAGAGTCGTAAAACAATCTCAGAAATTAGATACTTTAGACTTTCCTTCTATGGAAGAGATGGCTCGCCGAGGCGCTAAGGTATTGCACCTTCCTTGTGTTCAGTATGCATGGCAGCACAACGTGTCATTGCGAGTGCTTTCAAGCTTTGAACAAGGCGAGGGCACATTGATCGCGGGTAATCAGTGTTTGAATGATATTGCTGGCATCGCCATCCAAAGAGATATGGTGCGTATCGAGTGTTTGAATGAAGATTTACCGTCTTTCATTTCACATTGCCAACTGTTGGGGATCGAAGTCTGTAGTGTGATCGAGGAAACAGAACGGGCAGCACTCATTATTAAACAAGACATAAGTGCCAAATTAAAACTAGTTTTTGCTGAGAAAATCCGTAATAGTGAACAGGTTAGTTTGTTAACTGTGGTAGGAAGCCGAACACAAGAAATTGTGGTCAGTTCACATGGATTGTTGTCTGAAGGCGAAATTGATGTACAGCATCACTTATTGCAGCAGCAGTCTTTAACTTTGGTGATATCACCAACGCAAGTCGATATGGCTGCTAACATATTACACAATGCATACATCGTAGCGCGTGAAACACAGGGTTATCCTAAAAAAGAAGTGCATTTTGGTTAAATAAACTCAATCGATAGTTTACGAAAATATAACTTTTGTTGGATAATGCTCTCGTAGCTAGATAAATTTAGAGATTACTCAAGGAGCAAAGAATGCTAATTTTGACTCGCCGCGTTGGCGAAACACTGATGATTGGTGATGAAGTAACAGTTACTGTACTAGGCGTTAAAGGTAACCAAGTACGTATCGGTGTTAACGCACCTAAAGAAGTATCTGTTCACCGTGAAGAGATCTACATGCGCATTCAAGCTGAAAAAGGTAATGGTAACGTTGCATCTGGCAACTACTAATACTTTTGCGTAGAGAAGAGGCTAGCATTGTTGCTAGCCTTTTTTGATCTTGGGGAACCGAAACACTGATTGGGACATAGATGGGTTGGATAACGGATCGGTCTCAAAGTGGTGAAGTGAATGCTTTGTGATGCTGCGAGATACAGACAAGGTTGAACAGAACTGTTGCTCTGTATTTTGTTTGGCAAAACTCAAGATTTATTCGCTTCCCCTATGGCGAAAATACGCATCCCGTAGTATTGTGCCATCAGCGGTAGCACTTGCTGCTGGAGAAATTAGATAATTGTTTTCGGCTGTTTATTATTGCCAATCTTTCACCTTAATTTTTAAGGGAAAAAGCGCGATTTGAATCTTATAAGTTCAATTTGCAAGCGCTTTGATTAAATAGCAAACGGTTGAGTGTTTTTGTCCAATTTTTTTCAATAAAGTGTTTGACATATTTTCGGTAAAACGTAATATGTGCCTCCGCAAGACGGTGAGGTGGCCGAGAGGCCGAAGGCGCTCCCCTGCTAAGGGAGTATGTGGTTTGTAGCTGCATCGAGGGTTCGAATCCCTCCCTCACCGCCATTTCTTGCGAGTCTAAAATTAGCAATTTAGACAATGTAAATGTGCGTCCTTAGCTCAGCTGGATAGAGTACCTGGCTACGAACCAGGCGGTCGGAGGTTCGAATCCTCCAGGACGCGCCATTCTCTCTTCTCTTACTTGTAAGTGATTTGAGAATAATGAATTAGGTGAGGTGGCCGAGTGGCCGAAGGCGCTCCCCTGCTAAGGGAGTATGTGGTTTGTAGCTGCATCGAGGGTTCGAATCCCTCCCTCACCGCCATTCATTACAGGCCGATGGCCTTTTTTTTTCTTCGTAGCAAGAAGAATGTGATATATTTCACAACTTCATTCTTAATGAATGAACACCGTGCGTCCTTAGCTCAGCTGGATAGAGTACCTGGCTACGAACCAGGCGGTCGGAGGTTCGAATCCTCCAGGACGCGCCACTATTTAAGGGTTTATTTCTTTTAAGAATGAAAGTCCTTGTATTGACTAAGTTGATACTAAAACCGTGCGCTCTTAGCTCAGCTGGATAGAGTACCTGGCTACGAACCAGGCGGTCGGAGGTTCGAATCCTCCAGAGCGCGCCACTATTTAGGGTTTAGTTCTTATAAGAATGTGAATCCTGATATTGATAAATCGTTCGTCGAGAATTAATATCAAAAACCGTGCGTCCTTAGCTCAGCTGGATAGAGTACCTGGCTACGAACCAGGCGGTCGGAGGTTCGAATCCTCCAGGACGCGCCACTATTTAGGGCTTCTTTCTTATAAGAACAGAAATCCTTGTATTGAGTTGTTGTTGTTTACAACGAATTGATACTAAAACCGTGCGCTCTTAGCTCAGCTGGATAGAGTACCTGGCTACGAACCAGGCGGTCGGAGGTTCGAATCCTCCAGAGCGCGCCACTATTTAGGGTTTCTTTTATGAACCCCTGATATTGGGAATACCGATATCGAAAACTGCGCGTCCTTAGCTCAGCTGGATAGAGTACCTGGCTACGAACCAGGCGGTCGGAGGTTCGAATCCTCCAGGACGCGCCACTCTTTAGGGTTTCCTTGTGAACTCCTGATATTGGAAATACTGATATCGAAAACCGTGCGTCCTTAGCTCAGCTGGATAGAGTACCTGGCTACGAACCAGGCGGTCGGAGGTTCGAATCCTCCAGGACGCGCCACTATTTAGGGCTTTTTTCTTATAAGAATGAAATCCTTATATTGATCTCTTGTTAGTAACAATGAATTGATATTAAAACCGTGCGCTCTTAGCTCAGCTGGATAGAGTACCTGGCTACGAACCAGGCGGTCGGAGGTTCGAATCCTCCAGAGCGCGCCACATTATTAGAAAAAGCCTCGTTTATACGAGGCTTTTTTTATGTCTGCTGCAAATTTGTTGCGACAATGTTAAATTTGTTAGTTGTTTAACTTGTTGTATTTAAAGTAGTTCTTGATTGCTTCTTTGTTATTCCACCTTTCTCATATCAATTCCCAGAAAAGCCCCGTTTAAGTCACAGTTTAAATATCTAAAAATGACGTATTTGACAGATTTATGTGATCTGATAGGCGAATAATTAACCTTATGTGTGCGTTATCCGTAACAGAACCTTAAACAAAATTGACAAACTTTTACCAATCGAGATAATCCATGGGTCGGGATCACTATTCGCTGAAATCCTGTACGTATGTCAGGATGACGAAGAAAGGAAGCAACATGACTAATATTGGAAGCCTGCTAGGAGATGCGGCGACTCTAATGATAACGGGGATGTCCGTTGTCTTTATTTTCCTAACTATTCTAGTTTACCTCGTTCGGTTGATGTCAAAACTGGTACCAGAAGAAGTACCAGAGCCGATCGCAGCACCTAAAAAAATTCAAAAATCACAATCAAACCCTTCAGCTGTTAGTCCACAGGTAGTGGCAGCAATTTCGGCCGCGGTTCATCAATACCGTGCGTCTACTGCTAAGTAGCATTTAAAGGATTAAAAAGGAGTTTATGAGCATGTCTAAACCACTAGCTATCACAGATGTGGTACTTCGTGACGCGCACCAGTCACTATTTGCTACTCGTATGCGTATCGAAGATATGCTGCCAATTGCGGCAGAACTGGATAAAGTCGGTTACTGGTCTCTAGAGACTTGGGGCGGCGCGACATTTGATTCGTGTATCCGTTTTCTTGGAGAAGATCCATGGGAGCGTTTACGTGAACTTAAAAAAGCGATGCCAAACACACCAATGCAGATGCTACTGCGTGGTCAAAACCTGTTGGGTTACCGTCACTACGCGGATGATGTAGTAGAAAAATTTGTTGAACGTGCCCATAAAAACGGCATGGACGTATTCCGTATCTTTGATGCGATGAATGACGTACGTAACTTTGAAAAAGCAGTGAAAGCAACGATCGACGTTGGTGGCCACGCTCAAGGTACGTTGTCTTACACAACCAGTCCGGTTCACAACTCAGATACTTGGGTTGATTTGGCCAAACGCCTAGAGGACCTAGGTTGTCACTCACTATGTATCAAAGATATGTCAGGTTTATTAAAGCCGTATGAAGCAGAAGAGCTGATTACACGTATCAAAGCATCGTGTGACGTTCCTCTAGCACTGCATAGCCACGCGACAACTGGTCTATCGACTGCAACAGCGGTTAAAGCCGTTGAAGCGGGTATCGACATTCTAGATACCGCTATTTCTTCAATGAGCTGTACTTACGGTCATACGCCAACCGAAACGGTTGTTGCGATGTTAGAAGGTACAGAGCGCGACACGAATCTTAAACTAGACCAAATCGAACCCATCGCGGCTTACTTCCGTGATGTACGTAAAAAGTACGCGAAATGGGAAGGTCAGCTAAAAGGTGTCGATTCTCGCATCTTAATCGCTCAAGTTCCTGGCGGAATGTTAACTAACATGGAAGGCCAGCTTAAAGAGCAAGGCGCCGCCGATCGCATGGATGAAGTTCTAGAAGAGATCCCACGCGTACGTAAAGAGCTTGGTTACATTCCTTTAGTAACACCAACTTCTCAGATTGTCGGTACTCAAGCGGTTATTAACGTCTTAACGGGCGAACGCTATAAGAGCATCACGAAAGAGACTGCTGGTCTACTGAAAGGTGAATACGGTCAAGCTCCTGCTGAAGTGGATGCTGAACTGCAAGCGAAAGTTCTAGACGGTGCAGAGCCGATTACTTGTCGTCCTGCTGATTTACTTAAGTCTGAAATGGATACGTTAACGACGGATCTGTTAGAGAAAGCGAAATCAGAGGGTATCTCTCTAGCTGAAGATACGGTTGATGATGTACTGACTTACGCGCTCTTCCCACAAGTGGGTCTTAAGTTCCTTAAGAACCGTCGTAATCCTGAAGCATTTGAACCTGCACCAACGCTAGAAGTTGCGGCTCCAGTTGCTGCAGCTCCTGTACAAGCTTCTGGTGGTATTGAAAGCTACAGCGTGAAGGTTGATGGTCAAGTTTACGATGTTGAAGTTGGCCCACAAGGTGAACTGACATCGGTGGCGCCATCTGCAAAACCTGCTCAGGCTGCACCAGTAGCAGCGTCTGACGCTGAAGCGGTTCCAGCTCCATTGGCGGGTAACATCTTTAAAGTAAACGTTCAGGCGGGTACTGAGGTTTCTGAAGGCGACGTTCTACTAATCCTAGAAGCGATGAAGATGGAAACGGAAGTTCGTGCTGCTCGTGGTGGTATCGTTCAAGAATTGAATGTTAAAGAAGGCGATGCAGTTACTGTAGGCGCTCCACTACTAAGCTTAGCGTAAGGGAGTACCATGGAAGGATTGATGACCTTATGGTCTGAAACAGGGATTGCGAACTTTGAGTTCGGCCAGATCTGTATGATGCTGGTTGGTTGCTTACTGTTGTTTTTGGCAATTCGTAAAGGATTTGAACCGTTACTTCTACTGCCTATTGGTTTTGGTGCTGTATTAGCAAACATTCCAAATGCTGGGTTTACTGATCCAGGTGGTTTGCTCTACTACGTCTACTACATTGGTATTGAGACAGGTATTTTCCCACTGCTGATCTTTATGGGTGTTGGTGCGATGACGGACTTCGGTGCGTTGATTGCGAACCCTAAAACGTTGTGGCTAGGGGCTGCGGCTCAGTTTGGTATCTTCGCGACGCTATTTGGCGCGATCTTGCTGAACTACGTTCCAGGAATGGAGTTCTCGATGGCCGATGCTTCGTCAATTGCGATCATTGGTGGTGCCGATGGCCCAACTGCGATCTTCTTGGCAAGCAAGTTATCTCCGGATCTTTTAGGTGCCATTGCAGTAGCGGCTTATAGCTACATGGCTTTGGTTCCTATCATTCAGCCACCAATCATGAAAGCGTTAACGTCTCCTGAAGAGCGCAAAATTAAGATGGCTCAACTTCGTCACGTTAGCAAAGCCGAGAAGATTCTTTTCCCGCTTGCTGTACTACTGATGACGATTTTGTTCCTACCTTCAGCAACACCTCTAGTTGGTATGTTCTGTTTGGGTAACTTAATGCGTGAAGCGGGTGTGGTTGATCGCCTTTCAAAAACAGCTCAAAACGAACTGATTAACGTTGTAACTATTTTCCTAGGTCTAGGGGTTGGTTCTAAGCTTCAAGCGGATACGTTCTTGAACTTAGAAACACTGGGTATTCTAGGTTTAGGTGCGGTCGCGTTCAGTATCGGTACGGCGGGTGGTGTATTGATGGCTAAGGTGTTGAACCGATTCTCGAAAGAGGACATCAACCCACTGATTGGCGCAGCTGGCGTATCGGCGGTTCCAATGGCGGCACGTGTTGTGAACAAGGTTGGTCTTGAGGCAAACCCTCAGAACTTCTTATTGATGCATGCAATGGGTCCGAACGTAGCCGGTGTACTTGGTAGTGCGGTTGCGGCGGGCATTCTATTAGCTCTCGTGGGCTAGTGGATTTGCTGGGTCATGTATCGTTACGTTAATTGGTCGTCAATTTACGAATGAGCGGTTAACTTAGCCTTATTAAATGGTTTATAGTCAAAGGGATGCTTTCGCATCCCTTTCTTTTTATTAATTAAGGTGCTTGCTCACTAGGGCTTTTATCAATCAAGGAAATGTGGAAATGGAAAATAAACAGATTGCGATTACTCAATTCGGCGGCGTCGAAAACCTAAGTATTCAAACCAGTGCGATCCCTGAGCCTAAGGCTGGAGAAGTGGTGGTTAAAGTTTCCTTTTCAGGCATTAATCCGATTGATGTCAAAACCCGAGCGGGCCTTGGTTGGGCGGCAGCACAAAACAAAGATAACCTACCTTGGGTACCTGGCTACGATATTTCAGGGCAAATTGTCTCGCTAGGCGAACAGGCTGAACGCTTTACTGTTGGTGATAACGTAGCTGGCTTTATTGGTTTTCCACTGCAAGGTGGCGGTTACAGCCAATATGTGTGTGTTCCAGAAGCTGCATTAAGTATGGTTCCTGATTCTGTCACTCTAGAAGCGGCAGCTGCATTACCACTCGCGAGTCAAACAGCGGCACAAGCGCTCAACAAAGCCGAAGTGAAAGAAGGCGACCGCGTGCTTATCTTGGCGGGCGCGGGCGGCGTTGGTCACCTTGCGGTTCAAATTGCAGTGGCAGCAAAAGCAGAGGTTTACACAACCTGCAGCGAAGCCAACCTTGATTACCTTGCGACGCTAGGTGCTCACGCGATTAACTATAAGTTTGCGCCAGCATCAGAAAGAGTATCTGATGTCGATGTGTTGATTGATTTGGTCGGTGGCGATACCGCGCTTGATGCATTGAAGTGCCTAAAAGATGGCGCAAGAGTAGTAACCGTTCCAACTCTATCTGCAGAACTGATCTGCGAAAAAGCCACACTACTAGGTTTTACTGCATCAGGCATGCTAGTTGAACCAAACCCTGAGCAAATGGACACCATGCTTTACATGGTCAGTGTCGGATTGCTCAAAACAGAAATTCAAGGTATCTACCAGTTAGACGAGGCGCAGTCGGCGCACCTGCAGGTTGAAACCGGACACACCAGAGGCAAGGTGCTACTTAAAATGCAAGAAAGTTGATAGGCAGTGTTAGAATTTTTTAACTCCCTTTTTGAAAATATCGCGCTGTGGTTCTCGGACTCGGCGCTGTGGGTACTCTTCATCAGTGGCTTCTTGAGTGCCACGTTACTACCCGGTGGTTCAGAAGCTAGCCTTGTGGCTGCATTGAGCTTAGATCAGTTTTCAACCTCATCGATCATTCTAGTGGCGACATTAGGCAATACCTTAGGCGGCCTGACTAACTATTGGATTGGTTTGTGGTTGCCTAATCGAACTCAATCTGAAAAGCATGGTCATAAGGCTATGGCTTGGCTGAGTCGCTATGGCTACTGGACACTGTTATTTAGTTGGTTACCGATCATTGGTGACCCTTTGTGTCTCGCTGCGGGTTGGCTAAGAATGAAATTCATCCCTAGCGTTATTTTGATAGCGATTGGCAAAGCCGCTCGCTATAGCTTACTTGCTGCTATCTACTTCGGTTTTTTCTAAGGAGAACCTATGAAAAAGGTTTTACTTGGTACATTTTCTCTTATCGCCATTGCAGGCTGTTCTTACAATGTACCTAGCTCAACGCCCTTCTTTTCCTCGTTACCTGAAGGTGTCACTCTGTTAGAAGAGGTAAAGCCCTCTAAAGATAAAGTGGTGATTCCTTACACCAAGTATCAGCTTGAAAACGGCCTGACAGTTATTCTTTCCCCTGATGATTCCGATCCGTTGGTGCATGTTGATGTGACTTATCACGTCGGTTCAGCACGTGAAGAGATAGGCAAGTCGGGTTTTGCTCACTTCTTTGAGCACATGATGTTCCAGGGTTCTGAGAACGTTGGGGACCAACAGCACTTTAAGATCATTACCGAAGCGGGTGGTTCGTTAAACGGCACGACCAATCGTGACCGCACCAACTACTTTGAAACTGTTCCTTCTAACCAACTTGAAAAAATGCTGTGGTTAGAATCAGACCGAATGGGCTTCTTGTTGGATGCAGTTTCTCAGAAGAAATTTGAGGTGCAAAGAGGCACGGTCAAGAACGAGCGAGCGCAGAGCTACGAAAATCGTCCTTACGGCTTAATGTGGGAACGCATGGGCGAAGCGCTATACCCAGAAGGTCACCCTTACTCTTGGCAACCAATCGGCTATGTTGAAGATCTTGACCGTGTTGACGTGAATGATCTTAAAGCGTTCTTCCTGCGTTGGTACGGCCCAAACAATGCCGTGTTAACGATTGGTGGTGATATCGACGTTGATGATACGCTAGAATGGGTTAACAAGTACTTTGGTTCAATTCCTCAAGGCCCTGAAGTGAAGGCGGCAGAGAAGCAACCTGCTGTTCTAACAGAAGATAAATACATCACCTTAGAAGACAATATTCGTCAGCCGATGGTGCTGGTGGGGTGGCCAACAACGTATCGCGGTGAAGAGACGCAAGCTTCACTGAATGCATTGTCTAACGTGTTAGGTTCAGGTACCAACAGTTACCTATATCAAAACCTCGTAAAAACGCAGAAGGCCGTCAGCGCTGGCTCTTTCCATGATTGTGCTGAGTTGGCGTGTACCATGTACGTGTATGCAATGGGCAACTCAGGTGAAAAAGGCGATTTGACGGTTCTCAATAAAGAGCTGATGGATACCCTGGAGCAATTCTCGAAAGAGGGCGTTGAGCAAGCGCGTTTAGACCAGATCACTGGCATGGCCGAAGCGAATGCTGTTTTTGCATTGCAAAGCGTTAAAGGTAAGGTGTCGCAACTCGCGTCGAACCAAACCTTCTATGGTCAGCCTGATCGCATTGAATCACAACTCGATCAAATCCGAGCGGTGACGCCTGAGAGCGTGAGCAAGGCATACCAAGATTTCATCGAAGGTAAGCACAAGGTTACCTTGAGTGTGGTTCCTAAGAAAAAGCTCGATTTGGCGGTTCGTGAAGCGACCTTTACCACGCCACCACGTACGTTGCCGGAATACAGCAAGGTGACGGAAGATCAACTGGATTTCAGAAAGGCACCGGATACCTTTGATCGCAGTGTGATGCCAGAAGTGAACTTTGGTGTTGAGGCGACCATGCCTGAGTTGTACCGCATGCACTTTGCAAATGGCACTGACTTAATTGGTACCGTGACCAGTGAAACGCCGACAGTACAGCTGCAAATTCAATTGCCTGCAGGCGAACGCTATGTTCGCAAAGGGCAAGAAGGCCTAGCGAACCTAACGGCTTCGATGATGGAAGAAGGCTCAACTAAACGAACCGTTGAAGAGTTACAAGCGACCTTAGATAAACTTGGTAGCAGCGTGAGCATTAGTGCGGGCAGCTACACCACAGATATTTCAGTCTCGACGCTAGAGAAAAACTTGCCTCAAACCTTAGCGATTGTGCAAGAGGTTCTATTCGATCCTAAGTTCGATGAACAAGATTTTGAGCGCGTTAAGAAACAGATGCTAGAAGGCGTTGTGTATCAGCATCAGCAGCCAAGTTGGATGGCTTCTCAAGCAACCCGTGAAGTGCTGTTTGGTGACACTGTTTTTGCTCGTGCAAGTGATGGTACTAAGGAATCTCTATCGAAATTGACCTTAGACGATGTGAAAAAATTCTATGCGCAACATTACACACCAGAAGGTGCCAATATTGTTGTTGTGGGAGACATCTCGAAGAAAGAGGTAGGGAAACAGCTACAATTCTTTGAAGAGTGGCAAGGCGATGCGGCACCATTAACGCGTCCACAGATCGTTAAAGAGCTTTCTGGTCAGCACCTGTACTTAGTTGATAAACCGGGTGCGCCGCAAAGCATTGTTCGCTTGGTTCGTAAGGGCCTGCCGTTTGATGCGACGGGCGAATTGTATTTGAGCCAGTTAGCTAACTTTAACTTAGCGGGCAACTTCAATAGCCGTATCAACCAGAACCTACGTGAAGACAAAGCCTACACTTACGGTGCAAGCGGTTACTTCGCAAGTACTCGTGAAACTGGCGCAGTGGTATTTAGCGCGCAGGTAAGGGCGAATGCGACGGTTCCATCGATTCAAGAGTTTATTAATGAGCTGAATGAGTTTAGCCAAAGTGGATTAACTGACGAAGAGGTGAAATTTATGCGCCTTGCCGTCGGTCAACAAGATGCACTTAAATACGAAACGCCAAGTCAAAAGGCGGGGTTGTTGAGTAATATTGTTGCATTGAGCCTTGATGAAGATTACCTACAACAGCGTAATCAGATAGTTGAAACGGTTTCAAAAGAGACCTTAAACGAGCTATCTAAGAAATGGTTTGACCCGAATGATTATCAAATAATCGTTGTTGGTGACGCGACTTCGCTTCGCCCGCAATTAGAAAAGTTAGATATTCCAATAGAAGAGCTTGAAATCATTCGTTAGAGTACACATTAAAGGGGGAGGGAAGAGACTCTACTTTTCTCCTCCAACCTAATTTATGATAGTTCTAATCAGAACAATATAAGATAAGTGAACTGAATTTTGACTGATTTTGCTGCGCGACTAAAGCAAGTTGCAACCAACCCTAAGACCTTCTCTCAATTTGGTCGTGGTGTTGAAAGGGAAACATTACGCTACACGGAAGATGGGCACCTTGCTACTGGGCCGCACCCTGAGGCTTTGGGATCTGCGTTGATGAACGAATGGGTAACGACCGATTTCTCTGAGTCGCTACTGGAATTTATCACGCCTGTTTCTAACGACGTTCCGACGCTTTTGAATCAGTTGTCTGATATCCACCACTTCACGCAAACCAAGTTAGACGGCGAAAAACTATGGCCGCTTTCTATGCCTTGTTATGTTGGTAGTGAAGATTACATTCAGCTAGCGCAATACGGCACCTCGAATAACGGTAAGATGAAGACCCTATATCGTGAAGGCCTAAAACGTCGTTACGGTAGCCTGATGCAGATTATCTCTGGTGTTCACTTCAACTTCTCTTTCCCAGAAAGCTTTTGGGATAGCCTGTTTGGAGAGCAAACTGAAGAAGCGCGTTGTGAATCTAAGTCAGATGCTTACTTTGGTTTGATTCGTAACTACTACCGCTTTGGCTGGTTAATCCCATACTTCTTCGGTGCTTCACCTGCGCTATGTTCTTCTTTCATCAAAGGAAGAGAAACAAACCTACCTTTTGAAAAGGTTGGTGAGACATTGTATCTGCCAAAAGCAACGGCGCTTCGCCTGAGTGATCTTGGTTACACGAACAGTGCGCAAAGTGTATTGAAGATTGGCTTCAACAGCCTGGGTCAGTACCTTGAAGGTTTGAATCAAGCGATTCGTACGCCATCAGAAGAATTCGCCGAAATTGGCACTAAGGTTGATGGTGAATACCGTCAGCTAAATAGCAACGTACTGCAAATTGAGAATGAGCTTTACGCTCCAATCCGTCCTAAGCGTGTCGCGAAAAGTGGTGAGAAGCCATCTGAAGCGTTGGCTCGCGGAGGTGTTGAGTACATCGAGGTGCGTTCTCTCGATGTAAACCCATTCAGCTCAATCGGTATCACCGAACAGCAAGTTCGCTTCTTGGATCTATTCCTAACGTGGAGTGTACTAACAGACTCTGCTGAGATGGATAACTGCGAACTTGAGTGCTGGCGCGACAACTGGAACAAGGTGATCTTAGAAGGTCGTCAAGCTGGTCTAGAGCTGCAAATTGGTTGTCATGGCGAGCGCTTGTCTCTGCAAGATTGGGCGAAGCGTGTATTTAAAGATCTACGCTCTATTGCCGAAATGATGGACGCAGAACAAGGCGGTCGTGCATACCAAGAAACATGCGATACGCTTGAGGCTTGGATTGATAACCCTGAGCTAACTATTTCTGGCCAGTTGCTAGAAGAGACCAAAAAATTGGGCGGCTTAGGTAAAGTGGGTTGCGCGTTAGGTAAAACGTACGCTCAGCAACACAAAGCTCACCAATACAAAGTATATTCAGCTGAGTTGATGGAAGCAGAAGTTCAACGTTCTGTGATTGCTCAGCAACAAAGTGAAGAAGCAAGCACTCAAGATTTTGATAGCTTCTTAGCGGATTATTTTTCGTATTTAAAAGCATAGCGAGACTTTGGTGGAAAGGAAGCAAGCCTTATTAGGTCAGCCTACTCGAGTGAGTAGTAAATGGTTACCTGTAGTGACTGTTGGTGTTGTCTCTAGCCTGTTGGTTGGATGTGCAACGCCACCGCCAAAGCAGCAAGATAATTTGTGTAGCATCTTTCGAGAGCACCCTTCATGGTATGAAGATGCCTTGGATATGCAAGAAGAATGGGGAACGCCGATTAACGTTGCGATGGCTTTTGTGAAACAAGAGAGTAGCTATCGTCATGATGCGCGCCCACCTAAAGATTACATTCTTGGCTTTATACCGTGGGGGCGTGTAAGCAGTGCCTACGGTTATGCACAAGCTCAAGATCCTGCTTGGGAAGACTTCCAAAAGGCGACCAATAACGGTGGTTCAAGAACCAACTTTGATGATGCATTGATGTTCATCGGTTGGTATACCAGCGAGACGCGTCGTCAATTGGGCATCTCACTATGGGACCCATATAACCAATACCTGGCTTATCATGAAGGCCGTGGTGGTTATAAGCGTAAGTCATACAACAGCAAGCCATCGCTAATTAAGGTGGCGCGCAAAGTCGAACAGCAAGCAAAAGATTATGGATGGCAGCTGAAACAGTGCCGCAAAGAACTAGAAGACAATCGAAGCTGGTTTTTCTAAAGCCAGCCGTCATGGAGAAGAGCAATGCCTTTATTAGATAGTTTCACTGTTGATCACACACGCATGAACGCACCTGCCGTTCGTGTTGCTAAAACAATGCAAACCCCAAAAGGGGATACCATCACTGTGTTTGACCTGCGTTTTACTGCGCCAAACAAAGACATCCTATCTGAGAAAGGTATCCATACTCTAGAGCACCTATATGCTGGTTTCATGCGTAATCAATTGAACGGTTCAGATGTAGAGATCATCGATATCTCACCGATGGGCTGTCGCACTGGTTTCTACATGAGCCTGATTGGTACGCCTACAGAACAACAAGTGGCTGACGGTTGGTTGGCAGCGATGCAAGACGTACTGAAAGTTGAGAACCAGAATAAGATCCCTGAGCTGAACGAATACCAATGTGGTACCGCGGCAATGCACTCTTTGGATGAAGCGAAAGAGATCGCGAATGCGATCATCGCTGCAGGCATCTCTGTAAACAAGAATGATGAACTGGCACTGCCAGAGTCTATGCTGCAAGAGCTTAAGATCGACTAGTCATTGATAGCTACCCTAGATAGGGCGAGTTAGATACTAAAAGGCCCGGTTCAATGAACCGGGCCTTTTTCGTCAACGTATTTTAGGGCGAGACAGAGATTCAGTGATAACTCAGTTAGCCGTTCACGATCTGTGGGAACACGCGAACCAGTTTGATGCGGTTCTCTTCAAGCTCAACAATTTCCATTGGGTGGCTGGCAACCTGAACACTCAGGTGACTCTCAGGAATATCTTCAAGATGTTCCAGTATCAAACCATTCAGCGTTCTTGGGCCATCGGTAGGCAGTGCCCACTGTAAGCCTTTGTTGATATCTCGGATATTGGCACTGCCTTCAATCAAGAAGCTGCCATCGCTTTGCGGAGTAATCTCTTCAGATAAGCTTGGGGTGATTGAGGTGGTAAACTCACCTACGATCTCTTCTAGAATATCTTCTAATGTAACCAAACCATTGATGTCGCCATACTCATCAACAATCAAACCGATGCGCTGCTTATTGCGTTGAAACTTAAGCAGTTGAATATTGAGTGGTGTCGCTTCAGGAATAAAGTAGATCTCATCCGCGGCACGCAACAGGGTTTCTTTATTGAATTCGTTCTTTTCAAGCATCAGACGGTAAGCTTCACGCAGCCTAAGCATGCCGACCACTTCATCTATTTGGTCACGGTACAGCACTACGCGACCATGAGGCGAGTGGGTAAGTTGACGAACGATCGATTTCCAGTCGTCATTGATGTCGATACCAGTAATCTCATTACGCGGCACCATGATGTCGTTCACGGTGACGTGCTCTAAATCCAGAATAGACACCAACATATCTTGGTGACGTTGAGGGATTAAGCTACCGGCTTCATTTACCACGGTTCTAAGCTCTTCGGAGCTCAAGTGGTCGGTTGCATCATGGCTGGCTTTGACACCTAAGATACGAATGAAGCCATTGGTAATGAAGTTAACTAAAATCACCAACGGTGACAGTACCTTCATCAGCACCATCAAAAGGATGCTACTGGCGTAAGAGACACGTTCAGGAAATAGAGAAGCGATAGTCTTTGGGGTTACCTCGGCGAATACGAGGATCACGAGAGTCAGGGTACCAGTAGCGATAGCCACACCGATATCCCCGTAGATGCGCATACCAAGAATAGTAGCGATCGCAGATGCAAGAATGTTGACGAGATTGTTGCCGATGAGAATGAGGCCAATCAATCTGTCTGGGCGGTTCAGAAGTTTTTCTACGCGTTTGGCACCTTTATGACCCGTATTGGCCAAGTGCTTTAAACGGTAGCGGTTCAAGGACATCATGCCCGTTTCGGAACCAGAGAAATAACCAGAAATTACAATGAGACACGCGAGTAGCGCAAATAAGATACCCGTTGATATGTCGTCCAAAACTATTCTTTTCCTATTTGTGTATCTTGATTAATTTATGACCGAACATGGTCGAGATGTCAATTGAATCTAACGGACTCAATATTTTAAAGGCAAGGTGTGTGAGATCTTGCCTTTATTTTACAGACTAGTTCAGGATGATTTCCTGAACGAAGCGGCTACCGAAGTAGGCCAATGTGAGCATGCTGGCGCCGGCAAGTGCGAACCAAGTGACTTTCTGTCCACGCCAACCTTTTTGGTAGTGACCCCATAAAAGGATGGAGTAGATAACCCAAGCGATAAAAGACAATACAGCCTTGTGTGCTTTTCCTTGAGCAAACATATCTTGTACGAAGATAAGGCCAGTCAATAAAGTACCTGTTAATAAGCCATTACCGATCAGAATGATCTTGAAAAGCTGTCTTTCCACCATCATTAAAGGAGGTAGGTTAGGGTTTATCACTAACGCTTTTTTCTTTTTAAGTTTGTGATCTAGCCACGCAAGTTGTAGGGCGTATAGCGCACCGATAGTCAACGTCGCGTATGAGAACAAAGCCAAAGAGATGTGCAGTAGCAGCTTTGGGTCATTCTCTAGATGTTTGATGAACGTGCTTGAAAGAAAAGTGGCAGCCATTAGATTTAGAGCTGCGAAGCTATAAACAACCGGCAAGATGAACCACAAACGGGTTTTGAGCATCGCACCGCTCATGACCAAAGAGATGATTAAACTGATCAATGAAGCAACGTTCAAGATACTGAGGTTTTGGCCACTGGCATTAAAAATTAAATCGCCAAGCAACCAAGCATGGAAAGCTAGAGCAAGTAATGCGCTGATAAACACCGTTTTTACACGGATTCCTGTTTGGTGCACGAGACCTGGAATGATCGTGGAAATCGCCATTGTATAAAGAAAGGCTGCTGCGATCGCAATAAGACTGTCCATGGTATCCATTTTAATGATTACTAATTGGCGAATTATACCTCGCATCGCTCTTTGGGGCTATGGCGAACCTCATTCAATTCCAAGTGAATAATGTCTCACATCACAAGCACGGATGATTAACGCTCTACAACGGGTATGACTCTAATCCGCGCTAATGTATACTCACAGTAATAGTCGCAGTTTTGAGCGAAGAGAAAACTATGTTTGATAATTTAACGGATCGTCTATCCAAAACGCTGAAGAACATCAGCGGTAAAGGTCGTCTGACCGAAGACAACATTAAAGAGACGCTGCGTGAAGTACGTATGGCGCTACTTGAAGCCGACGTTGCACTGCCCGTTGTCCGCGATTTTGTTAAGCGCGTAAAAGAAGGCGCTGTGGGTGTTGAGGTTTCTAAATCTCTAACGCCTGGTCAAGAATTCATTAAGATCGTTCAAGCTGAACTTGAAGCGGTGATGGGTGAGTCTAACGAGGCTCTTAACCTAGCAGCGCAGCCGCCAGCCGTTATCTTAATGGCGGGTCTACAAGGTGCGGGTAAAACCACATCGGTAGGTAAGCTATCTAAGCTTCTAACTGAGCGTGACAAGAAGAAAGTCTTGGTTGTGTCTGCCGACGTTTACCGTCCAGCGGCGATCAAACAGCTTGAAACGTTAGCAAGCGATGTTGGCGTAGACTTCTTCCCATCTTCAGCTGATCAAAAGCCTCTTGATATTGCAAACGCTGCAATCGACCACGCGAAGAAGAAATTCTACGACGTGCTACTTGTCGATACTGCTGGTCGTTTGGCTATCGATGAAGAGATGATGGGCGAGATCAAAGAGCTTCATACTGCAATTAAACCAGTAGAGACACTGTTCGTTGTTGATGCAATGACAGGTCAAGATGCTGCGAACACTGCAAAAGCCTTTGGTGATGCGTTACCACTAACCGGTGTTATCTTGACGAAAGTTGATGGTGATGCGCGTGGTGGTGCTGCTCTGTCTGTTCGTCATATCACAGGCAAGCCGATTAAATTCTTGGGTGTTGGTGAAAAGACTGACGCACTAGAACCGTTCCACCCAGATCGTGTTGCTTCTCGTATCTTAGGTATGGGCGACGTACTGTCTCTTATTGAAGACCTACAGAAAAACGTTGATACCGAGAAAGCAGAGAAACTGGCTAAGAAGTTCAAAGAGAAGAAAGGCTTTGACCTTGAAGACTTCCGTGAACAGCTAGGTCAGATGCAAAACATGGGCGGCATGATGGGCATGATGGATAAGCTTCCAGGCATGTCTCAGCTACCAGATAACGTTAAAGATAAAGTTGATGACAAGATGTTCAAGCAGATGGAAGCGATCATCAACTCTATGACCATGAAAGAGCGTCAACGCCCTGACTTAATCAAAGGCTCACGCAAAAAGCGTATTGCCGCTGGTTCTGGTACACAGGTACAAGATGTAAACCGTATGCTTAAGCAGTTCACCCAAATGCAGAAGATGATGAAGAAGATGCAGAAAGGTGGCATGAAAGGCATGATGCGCAACATGCAAGGCATGATGGGCGGCGGTGGAGGTATGGGCGGAATGGGTGGTGGCTTTAACCCGTTTGGTCGATAATCTACAAATGTAAGCTTTAGCTACGTTACTTTTCATAGTGTTAGCCGTGTCACAGAAAGTGTACGGCAGCTATGTTGGTGAAAAAATAGCTAAAGCCCTTGCATTGCACCGGAATAAGAGTAAAATTCCGGGGCTTTAATTTGGCACGAGACCCCAAGCTATTTACTTATACTTGGGGTTAATTATTTTATTAAGAAAGCAAAGAGGACGACATGGTAACCATTCGTTTGGCACGTCACGGTGCAAAGAAGCGCCCATTTTATCAAATCGTAGTTGCGGATAGCCGTAACGCTGCAACTGGCCGTTTCATCGAGAAAGTAGGTTTCTTTAACCCTACAGCTCAAGGTCAAGAAGAAGGTCTACGTCTAGACCTAGATCGTGTTAACCACTGGGTTGGTCAAGGCGCATCTCTATCTGATCGTGTAGCTAAGCTAGTTAAAGACGCTCAAAAAGCGGCTTAATTCTTTTTTAAAGAGAAATAGCTTATGTCGATGAAGGGTAAAGAAACTATGAGCGAGCAAAATAATAGAATTGTCATGGGTAAACTTGGGTCTACCTATGGTATTCGTGGCTGGCTCAAAGTGTTCTCCTACACAGACAATGCTGAAAGCATATTTGATTACAGCCCTTGGTATTTAAACCTAAAGGGTAAGTGGGTTGAGTACAAAGTTGAGAGCTGGAAACGTCATGGCCAAGGTTATGTATGTAAGCTAGCGGGATTAGATGTTCGTGAAGACGCGCAACTGATGACTAACTTTGAAATTGCTATTGACCCTGCTTCGTTACCTGAATTGTCAGAAGATGAATTCTACTGGCGCGAATTGTTCGGTATGCAAGTTTTTACCACTAAAGGTTACGACCTTGGTGAGGTCACTGACCTATTAGAAACTGGCTCGAACGATGTTCTAGTAATCAAAGCAAATCTTAAAGATGCTTTTGGCCAAAAGGAACGGTTAGTACCGTACCTTGAAGAGCAAGTGATCAAGAAAGTTGATCGCGAAGCTCGCCGGATCGAAGTTGACTGGGATCCTGGATTCTAACTCCAAATTACAGAGCGAGAGAACACATGTGGGTTGGCATTATTAGCCTTTTTCCTGAAATGTTCCGTTCTGTTACTGATTTTGGAGTAACAGGTCAAGCGGTTAAAAAAGGTCTTTTATCTATTGAGACATGGAATCCTCGTGATTTCACTCATGATAAACATCGCACTGTTGATGACAGACCTTACGGTGGTGGTCCTGGCATGTTAATGATGGTTCAGCCTTTGCGCGACGCTATCAAAACTGCCAAGCAAGCAGCACCGGGAAAGACGAAAGTCATCTATCTTTCACCTCAAGGTCGTAAACTCGACCAGAAAGGTGTTGAAGAGCTGGCAACAAACGAGAATTTACTTCTTATTTGTGGTCGCTATGAAGGGGTAGATGAGCGCATCATTGAATCTGAAGTTGACGAAGAATGGTCGATTGGAGATTTTGTGATGACGGGTGGCGAACTGCCAGCCATGACGCTGATTGATTCAGTATCTCGGTTTGTTCCGGGTGTACTTGGAGATTTCGCTTCAGCAGAAGAAGATTCTTTTGCAAATGGTTTGCTAGATTGTCCCCATTATACGCGCCCTGAGGTGCTAGACGATAAAGATGTACCATCGGTACTCAAGTCTGGAAACCATAAGGACATTCGTCGCTGGCGATTAAAACAATCGTTGGGCCGAACTTGGCTAAGAAGACCAGAACTCCTGGAAAACCTAGCTCTGACTGACGAACAGGAACAATTACTGGCTGAATTCATTAAAGAGCAACGCTCTTAACGAAAAGCAAGCAGTAACCTATTAAATTTAGTATCAGTTTATTCTAGGAATTTATACAAATGAGCAACATCATCAAGGCTCTTGAAGAAGAGCAACTAAAATCAGACCTTCCTAAATTCGCACCAGGTGACACTGTTGTAGTTCAGGTTAAGGTAAAAGAAGGTGACCGTGAGCGTCTACAGGCTTTCGAAGGCGTTGTAATCGCTATTCGTAACCGTGGTCTACACTCTGCATTCACAGTTCGTAAGATCTCGAACGGTGAAGGCGTAGAGCGTGCGTTCCAAACTCACTCTCCAATGGTTGATAGCATCGAAGTTAAACGCCGTGGTGCAGTACGTCGTGCCAAGTTGTACTACCTACGTGAGCGTTCTGGTAAGTCAGCTCGTATTAAAGAGAAGCTTACTAAGAAGTAATTCTTTTTGCATTCTATCGATAAAAGCGGAGCCATTTGGCTCCGCTTTTTTGTGTCTGTTATTTGGAGTTTCGCAGGTAAGAGATCCCCAATTCGCTCATTCCTCGCTCTGGAGGATGACGGAACAAACCGAAACTCATATTTAACCGTCATTCCCTAGACTGACGAAGGAAGGAGTAGGGAATCTCTACTAGCGCCGTGTTATAGGCAATAAAAAAGGATTGACGTTAAACGCCAACCCTTCAAAATTTACTCGCTACTCGCTACTC
>NZ_JBFRTQ010000037.1:74264-90618 GCF_041474195.1 Vibrio sp. 10N.222.52.C3
TCGCTACTCGCTACTCGCTTAGTGCGGATCTTCCGACCAACCATCGCTATCTGACATATCTGGTGCGCCAGCGATGCTGTTCTCTTCGTCTGCCCATTCACCGAAATCAATCATCTGACATTGCTTGCTGCAAAACGGGCGGTGCGGGCTTTGTTCGCCCCATTCAACGTCAGCATTACATTGAGGGCATTTAACGATGGTGATTTTCTTCGACATAGTGATTCTTAATTTGAAGGTGTAATAATAGTGAGTTTAGGCTCGAGTGAGGACTCAAGCCAAACTATAAAAGGAAATTAATTAGGTGCAGATTGCCAATTCAAATTCGATGTCTTGAGTACAGGCTTGCCCAGTTTCAAAGCTCATGAACTTAACAGCAAAGCGGTTCTTGTGACCGGAGATCATCGGGTAGGCACCGTATTGCATCGGAATAGAAAGACGAAGGATATTCGCTTCATCGGCATCGCTCTGGAAGAAGCCAGCACGAGCGATTTGCTCTTTGAAGTGACCCGTCTCTCTGGTGAGCTTCAACCACAGTGTTAGCGCTTCATACAGAGGCTGTAGGCTATCCATCCAAGCTTTGGCATCTCGCATTCTCTTATCGAGAGGAAGGTGCAGCCAATAATGCAGTGCGGGCAGATCAAAGCAGCATGAACCACCTGGAAGATTAAAGCGTTGGCGAATTGCACTTAGGAAGCGGTCTTCTTTAAGTGACTGGCCAAAACGCTCTGCCTGCATCAGATCACGATAGATGTTACCAATGTCATTAAGTAGTGATGTCAGCATCTCTTGATCGACACCTTCAACATCCAACCAACTTTTGTAGGTTACACGTTGCTTCTCAATATCTTTTGCGAGTTCGCTCTTGAGTTGGATCTGTTCGAAGATTTCAATCAGATCAAAGATGGAACGGAAAAAGAGTTGATACTGTTGAGCATCGGAAAATGTAGAAGACAAGTGTAGCTGCCTCAAGAGTGATTCGACTCTTAAGTAGATGCGTGTTTTCTCATTTAGAGGATGTTCAAATTTATGGGTGATCATCGAGCAAACCTTCATTCAACATAGTTCTATTCTGACCCATCTACTGTACTGATTGCCAGATACTTTTGATGTAAATCTGTGATTTGAGGCAAAAGTTCTTGGTTTTTAGTATGGTTTTTAATCACGTCATCTGCAACCGCTAAGCGCTGTTCTCTTGAAGCTTGTGATTTTAAAATTGCGGCAACCTGTTCCTTCGAAACATTGTCACGACTCATTGTGCGTTCTATTTGCACTTCTGTAGGCACATCAACGATTAAAACGCGATCGGCCATGCCTTGCATTTGGTTTTCAACCAATAGCGGTGCGACTAATAAAGCATAAGGGGATGTGACTTTAGACAGGTCACTGTCAATTTTGTCGCGGATCATGGGATGAAGAAGATCATTGAGCCATTGTTTTTCGGTGGGATCAGAGAAGATTACTTCGCGCAGTTTAGCTCGGTTTAGCATGCCATCTTCAAGCAATATGTCTTCGCCAAAATGAGCGGCGATCTGTTTTAGGCCTTCGCTGCCCAATGCCACTACTTCGCGTGCCACGATATCAGCATCGACAATATCAATATTGAAATGCTGATTGAATAGGTTGGCTACCGTGGTTTTGCCACTGGCGATACCACCACTTAATCCGATAATGATTGCCATGGTTAAATTCCTAGTACAGAAGTGAAATACCAGCCCATGATGTCGTTGCCCCACATCAAGCTTACCCAACCCGCAATCGCAAGGTAGGGCCCAAATGGAAAGGCTTTATCTATGCCTTGCTGTTTCAAGCGAAGTTGAATCAAACCAAACACAAGGCCAACAAGCGAAGATAAAAGGATGATCATCGGTAGGTGCTGCCAACCAAGCCATGCGCCAAGCGCAGCCAGGAGTTTGAAGTCACCGTAACCCATGCCTTCTTTGCCTGTCAGTAGTTTGAACAACCAATAAACAGACCACAGAGCCAGGTAGCCAGCCATTGCGCCAACCACAGAATCTTGCAGCGATACTGGGCTGATATTAAACAATGCTAAAGCGATACCGGACCATACTAAAGGCAAGGTGATTTGATCGGGTAACAGCATGGTATCGAGATCGATAAAGGTCGCGGTAATCAGTGCGAAGGTGAAAAAAATCAAAGCAATGGCGTAGTAACTGAAACCAAAGTGGCTAGCAACCATTGTGCAAAGTATTGCGGTAAGCAGTTCGACCAAAGGGTAGCGAGCACTGATTGGATTAGCGCAGCTGTGGCACTTACCCTTTAAGAGCAACCAGCTTAACACTGGGATATTGTCGACGATTCTTAATTGGGTTTTGCATTTCGGGCAGGTTGAACGAGGAATGCTGAGATTGAACTTTCCCTCTGGCGCTGGAATTTTATATTGAGAGAAATATTCCGAGCACTCTTGTTGCCATTCGCGTTCCATCATAATCGGTAAACGGTGTATGACTACGTTGAGGAAGCTGCCGATAAGAAGGCTAAAAATGAAAGCTAATACGGGGAATAGCCAAGGATAGTAGTGAAATACTTCCATAGTGTCCTTTACCACTTAATCAAGGTGAGCAGAGATTGCTGCTCATGGGTGTTTAGTTGCTTTAACTATCCTAACACACTCATAAGATTAAAGATCGGTAAGTACATCGCAACCACAAGCCCGCCAACAACCGTTCCCAAAAATACGATGATCAATGGTTCTAAAATTTTGCCTAAATTGTCGACGGTGTTGTCTACTTCAAACTCGTAAATGGAAGCGACTTTATTGAGCATATCATCAAGGTTGCCCGACTCTTCACCAATCATCACCATCTGCAACACCATTTCAGGGAAGGCATTGGTATTGCGCATCGCGATATACATCGGCATGCCTGCTGCGGTTTCTCGGTGAACCTCAATGATTGCTGATTCATAATGTAGGTTGCCTGCGGTTTTGGCTGTGGTTTTTAGGCTCATTAAAATAGGAATACCGGAACTAAAGCTTGTTGATAAGGTTCGGCTGAATTTGGCTATTGAGGCTTTCGCTAATACGCCACCGAGAACAGGGAAACGCAATCCTAGCCGACTGACAGACAGTCTGAACGAGTGGGAGCGCTGGCATAGTTGGTAAATAATCAGAACAACAAGCCCGATGCCTACAGCCGTATAAAAACTGTAAGCCTGCATCCAATGGGAAAGGTGGAGTACCTGCTGAGTAAACCAAGGTAAGTCTGCACCAAAGCCTGAAAACATAGATTCAAATTCGGGGATTACCATGGTTAGCATTAGGTAGGAGACAGTTAGTGCAACAATGACCACCATCGCTGGGTAGATCAGTGCTTTTATAACCTTAGACTTTAACTGTTCACTCTTTTCTCGATAAGTTGCCAAGCGTTCGAATACTTGCGCTAGATTACCGGAAAGTTCGCCCGTCGCGACTAAGTCGGTGTAGAGATCATCAAAGTGACGGCTTGCGGTTCGCATCGCTTTTGAGATCGGAGTTCCGGCTTCTACACCTTTGCAGATGTGCGATAAAATTGATTTCATTTCAGCTTTGCGGTGATTGTCCGACACCAACTTGATGGCTTGTACGATAGGCACACCAGTGGCCAGCATGGTAGCAAGCTGCCGAGTCAAAATAGTGATGTCTTTGGCTTTTACTCTATGGGTTAAACGAGTGACGGCTGAAATACTTTTCTTTTTGATTTTCTTAATCTGAATATGCTGTTCTTTGAGCTTTTCTCGTACTTCCAATTCGGTGAGCGCTAACGTTTGCCCAGACACTTTCTTGCCTGAGCTGTTAATGCCTTTCCAGTGATAGCTTTTTAATTGTGATTGTTTGGACTTGCTACTCATTGGTGATCCATTAGTTTATATGTACAGAACACGTTGCAGTTCTTGATAGCTGGTGGTGCCTTCAAGCAATTTATCTAGCCCCGACTCTTGCAGAGTTCTCATGCCTTCTCGGCGAGCCAAGTTTTCAATGGCCAACGCGTTCGGTTTGTCGATTAGGCTGCTTTTCAGTTGATCGCTAAACGGCATCACTTCATAGATACCCACTCGCCCCGAATAACCCTGGTTACACTCATTGCAACCTTTAGGACTCGGTTTGTAGATGGTTTGGCTGTTAGGAATGGAGTGACGCAGGAATATGTCTGGCGAGTCGTCATTTTCTTTGCAGTGGTTGCATAATCGTCTTGCCAGTCGTTGGGCGATAATCAAACTCAATGATGAAGCGAGGTTAAAGGGTTCTATACCCATATGTGCGAGTCGGGTGACGGTTTCTGCGGCGGAATTCGTGTGCAGTGTCGAAAGTACTAAGTGACCCGTTTGCGATGCTTTGATCGCGATTTCTGCCGTTTCCAAGTCGCGGATCTCTCCAACCATCACCACATCAGGGTCTTGTCGTAAAAATGATCGCAGAGCTTCCGCAAATCCAAAGCCGATCTTAGGCGTCACTTGTACCTGATTGATACCACATAGGTTAATTTCCACCGGATCTTCGGCTGTTGATATGTTGCGTTCAGTTGTGTTGAGCACTCGAAGGCCAGTATATAGGGAGACGGTTTTTCCGCTGCCGGTAGGCCCTGTCATTAAGATCATCCCTTGTGGGCGTTTCAGGGCATCGAGGTAGAGTGCTTTTTGATCTTCGGTGTAACCTAACTTATCGATATCTAGATTGGCCGCGCTGCTATCAAGCAGTCGCAGTACGATCTTTTCACCCCACAAGGTCGGCAGCGTTGATACACGCATATCAATCGCTAAGTCGTCATTTAGACGCAGTTTAATACGACCGTCTTGAGGCAAGCGGCGTTCAGCGATATCAAGCTTGGCGAGGATCTTTAAGCGAGCTGATAGACGACGACTTAAGTGAGAGGCGGGTTGCTGTATTTCAACAAGGATGCCATCGCAACGCAGGCGTACTCGGTAGCGCTCTTCATAAGGTTCGAAGTGGATGTCTGATGCACCTTTGCGTACCGCATCGACCAGTATCTGATTGATAAAGCGGCTGACAGGGGAATCGTCTTGGCTAAGATCTTCAATCGACGCTATCTCATCGTCAGACACTTCAACTAGATTGGCGAGTTCGTCTTGAGTGATCTCTTTGCGTTTAGAGTCTTGTCCAGAAATCGAACGGCCATACAGCTTTCGTATTGCGCCTTCTAATTCAGAGTAGTTGGCGACAACCAATTCAATCTGTAATCCGGTCGCAAATCGAAAGTCATCTTCCGCTTGTAAATCGGTCGGGTCGGCAGAGGCGAGTGTGAGAGTCGAGCTAGAGACTGAAATCGGGATAGCACTATACTTGGTAATCAGTTCTCGAAGTCCTAGTTGGTCACATAAGGTCTCATAGTCAGTATTGGCAAGTTGTACTAACGGTAAGCCGAAGATGGTTTTAATGTTGTTTGCTAAGGAGTCGCCGCTGAAGAAATCTAGAACGAGCAAAGCTTCAGGTGTTGAAATACCTGAAGCTTGTACATGTTCCGCCACGGCTTGTTCTTGAGTCAGGCTGAGTAAGTCGGCCTGACGTAGAACGGTTGGGAGGTTGGTTAGCACTTATGAGCAACTATCAATTGTCGGTAAATTACTTACACCGGCTGATGCTGCAGCGCATGTCCAACCTGTGTCAGTTCTTGAATAAGAGAGATAGGCGCTACTAACTGAACTATTAGCTCCGAATAGAAATTTTAGTGTGTTTTCACCTGAAACACTGATAGTACCTAAAACGTTTGAGCTTGCCGATATACCTAATTCACTAACCGAAGTACCGGATGCTAATTTACCATCTTCTTGGTAGATTAGTTCTGCTGGTGTTAGTAGGGCTTTCATGGTTGCTACTGCTGCTGCGACTTCACTTTTCGCAACATAGTTTTTATATGCAGGTATTGCAATCGCCGATAATGCTCCAATGATAGCTACTACGATCATCAATTCAATCAGCGTAAAGCCTTTCTGATTCGTTCTTTTGTTCTTGTTATTCATTCTTCTCATTCCATTCTTTAGTTTGTTTCAGTGCAAGCACAAGATGGTAGAGAGAATAGAAGTCGAGGTGGGGAAGTGGAATGGTGTTCAGGCGCGGTCGCGAGTGGTTTGGTGTTTATTGGTGTAGTGTTTCATATAGCAAGCAAAATTATGCGATCAGCTTAAATAACTGCTTGAAATACTGATAATTCAGGCAATAAACAAGGCACCGTTATAAACAGTGCCTTCACATAAATTATTTACTATTCAGTTAATTACGCTTTAAATCTCATGGATAGGTCCATCGCTTTTAGGTGCTTAGTTAGTGCGCCTACCGAGATATAATCAACGCCCGTTTCAGCAAACTCTGCAATGGTATCTAGCGTCACGTTGCCAGAGTTTTCTAGCGCAGCACGTCCAGCGTTGATTTTCACAGCTTCACGCATCATGTCTGTGGTGAAGTTGTCTAGCATGATGATGTCTGCACCAGCGCTGATCGCTTGCTCTAGCTCTTCTAGGCTCTCTGTTTCTACTTCTACTGGTTTACCTGGGTTCAGCTCTTTTGCAGTAGAGATAGCCTTCTCAATGCCACCACAAGCGATGATGTGGTTTTCTTTGATTAGGTAAGCATCGAAAACCCCAATACGGTGGTTGAAACCGCCGCCACAAGCGACTGCGTATTTTAGTGCGCTGCGCAGGCCAGGTATCGTTTTACGAGTATCTAACAGGCGGCACTCTGTGTGTTTGATTTTGTCCGCGTAGGTAGCCGTCGTAGTCGCACAACCAGATAGCGTTTGAATGAAGTTCATTGCGTTGCGCTCACCCGTTAATAGCGCGCGTGCTGGACCTGTTAAGGTACAAAGTGTTTGGTTTGGTTCAACCTTGTCGCCATCTTCTACATTCCACTCGATAGTCACTTCACCGCCCAGTTGCTTAAACACTTCATCAGCCCAAGCTTTACCACAGAACACACCGTGCTCACGAGTAATGATGGTTGCGCTGTTGATTGCGTCTGCTGGGATTAGACTTGCTGTGATGTCAGCCGCTGGATCTAACGTGCCACCTAGGTCTTCTTTGATAGTCTCGGCTACTGCACGAGTGATCTCTAGAGGCAGTTGCTCTTTTAAGTAGTCAAGGCGTTGGTGGCTGTTATGTGTGTTTTTCATCGCAAATCTAATCTTGAAAGGGAGTGGGAATGGAATGATACTCTTGCTTAACTTCAAATTAAAGAGGCTAGCGCGACTGCTCTATGGGCAAGGTCACATCTTATTGTGCTAGCAGAAAAGAAAGTGAGACCAAGATGACGATCAGCTCCAACGGATGGTACGACAACGCTCGGCATGTTCCTTCTCCGTATTTTGATGCTCGACCGAGTGCCGACGATATTTCTCTGCTGGTGGTTCACAACATTAGCTTGCCTCCGGGTCAATTTGGTGGGCCTTACATAGAACTGTTTTTTACGGGCAAACTCGACCCGAAGGAACACCCGTTTTTTAAGGTGATTCACCAAATGGGCGTGTCGGCGCACTGTTTGATTCGTCGCGATGGGGAAGTGGTGCAGTTCGTTTCTTTCTTAGACCGAGCTTGGCATGCTGGCCAGTCGAGTTTTGCAGGGCGTGAAAGGTGCAATGATTACTCTATTGGTATTGAACTGGAAGGTAGTGACTTTGTAGCTTATAGCGAGCAGCAGTATCAAGCGCTTAGCCAATTAACAGAAACGCTCGTATCGACGTTTCCTCAAATCACCAGTGAGCGTATCACTGGCCATCAATATATAGCGCCTTTGCGTAAAACTGACCCTGGCTTGGTGTTTGATTGGCAGAAGTTTAAAAAAAATCTCAAAGCTTAAGCCTCAGTTTTTGACGATGGGCTTACCGCTGGTGGGCGTTGAATAGTCAACGCCTGGCATAATGACTTGTGAATTTTTGTTGTTGCGATGTAAAGAAAGTGGTGGAGAGAAGCGCATCAATAAATTGAGAGTGTGACGAACTTATCAAACACTCATTTATTAAAACTTATGAACAGAATTTCCACCCTAAATGTGCGCTTGGTTCGATTTTTAAACGAGTGACACTAATCTTTCTGAAACAATTCATTTTTATCCTGAAACTTTCTAGCAAGAACACTCCCCAAAAGTATTACCCCTGTAAATGGTAAGACCAATTTGGTTGCTGTTTTAAATTTCATTTGTTAAATCATGGTTAATTCACGCTGTATTCTATGATGCAGGTCAATTTTAGGCTGGACAGTGTCGTTTTAATTATGTTAATTTCTGCCCAACTTAAAATTGGTATTACCAATTGTCAGCGAAGAAAAAGAAGAACAACAAACTATGGCTTATCAAAGGATTCGTCAGCCAAAACTCTCCGATGTTATCGAACAAGAGTTAGAAAGGTTGATAGTGGAAGGAACACTGGCTCCAGGGCAGCAGCTGCCGCCTGAGCGCGAACTGGCGAAACAGTTCGATGTGTCTCGTCCTTCGATCCGAGAAGCGATACAACGTTTAGAAGCAAAACGCTTGCTTACTCGCCGTCAAGGTGGAGGTACGTTTGTTAGCGAAAATATCTGGAAAAGCTTTTCAGATCCTTTGCTTAATTTGTTGTCGTCCCATTCTGAAACCCAACTAGACTTGTTGGAATCGCGTCATGCGATGGAAGGGATTTCGGCTTACTTCGCGGCATTGCGTGGAACCGATGAAGACTTTGCTCGTATTCAAGCCTGCCAAGAAAAAATTCACGGCGCGCAAGAAAAGGGTGATATTGAAGCCGAATCTGCAGCGGTGATGGCTTTTCTTATTGCTTTAACAGAGGCAGCGCACAATGTGGTGTTATTGCACATTGTTCGTAGCTTGGCTCCGTTACTCGAACAAAACGTCTTAGAGAATTTAAAGCTGTTGCATCGTCGTAAAGACGTTGTGGAGAAAGTGAGTATACATCGAGCTAACATTGTAGATGCGATCGTTTCAGGACAGCCAGAACAGGCACGTGAAATGTCACACTCTCATTTAGCTTACATCGAAGAAACATTGATGGATTTGACCAAAGAAGAGTCGCGCCGCGAACGTTCTTTACGTCGAATTCAACAGGGTAAATAGCCGTAATACTTCGGCTATTTACGTGTTTAGTAGAATCCAACTAACAAAAAGGATAGATCGCCATGTCTGACATGAAGCATGACGTTGATGCTCTGGAAACTCAAGATTGGTTAGAAGCTCTTGAGTCAGTAGTACGTGAAGAAGGTGTAGAACGTGCACAGTTTTTACTAGAACAAGTTCTAGATAAAGCGCGTTTAGATGGTGTTGATATGGCTACAGGCATCAACACAAACTACATCAACACAATTCCAGCAGCACAAGAGCCAGCTTACCCTGGTGACGTAACTCTTGAGCGTCGTATTCGTTCGATTATTCGCTGGAACGCAATCATGATCGTATTGCGTGCTTCTAAGAAAGACCTAGACCTTGGTGGTCACATGGCTTCTTACCAGTCAGCAGCAGCGTTCTACGAAGTATGTTTCAACCACTTCTTCCGTGCTCCAAACGAGACAGACGGTGGCGATCTAGTTTACTACCAAGGTCACATCTCTCCAGGTATCTACTCTCGTGCATTCGTTGAAGGTCGTCTAACTGAAGAACAGCTAGATAACTTCCGTCAAGAAGTTGATGGTAAAGGTATCCCTTCTTACCCGCACCCGAAACTGATGCCTGAGTTCTGGCAGTTCCCGACAGTATCTATGGGTCTTGGCCCTATCTCTGCTATCTACCAAGCGCGCTTCCTTAAGTACCTTGACGGCCGTGGCCTGAAAGAAACTTCAGCGCAACGCGTATACGCGTTCCTAGGTGACGGTGAGATGGATGAGCCAGAATCACGTGGTGCTATCTCTTTCGCTGCGCGTGAGAAGCTAGACAACCTATGTTTCCTAATCAACTGTAACCTACAGCGTCTAGACGGCCCTGTAATGGGTAACGGTAGCATCATCCAAGAACTTGAAGGCCTATTCAAAGGTGCAGGTTGGAACGTTGTTAAAGTTATCTGGGGTAGCAACTGGGATTCTCTACTAGCTAAAGACACTACTGGTAAGCTTCTTCAACTAATGAACGAAACTATCGATGGTGACTACCAAACATTCAAATCTAAAGATGGCGCATACGTACGTGAGCACTTCTTTGGTAAGTACCCAGAAACAGCTGCACTAGTTGCAGACATGACTGATGACGAAATCTTCGCTCTTAAGCGTGGTGGTCACGATTCTTCTAAACTGTTTGCTGCATTCAACAATGCTAAAGAGACAAACGGTAAGCCAACTGTAATCCTAGCTAAGACTGTTAAAGGTTACGGCATGGGTGATGCAGCTGAAGGTAAGAACATTGCACACGGTGTTAAGAAAATGGACATGACTCATGTTCAACACCTACGTGATCGCCTAGGCCTAGAAGACATCCTTTCAGATGAGAAGATCGCTGAACTTCCTTACCTGAAATTGGAAGAAGGTACGCCTGAGTACGAATACATGCACGCTCGTCGTAACGCTCTACACGGTTACACACCTGCACGTCTTCCTAAGTTTACTCAAGAGTTCAAGGTTCCTGAGCTAGACGCATTCGCACCTCTACTAGGTGAACAGAAGCGTGATATCTCTACAACTATGGCTTATGTACGTACGCTAAACATCCTTCTTAAAGATAAGAACATTGGTAAGAACATCGTTCCTATCATCTGTGATGAAGCTCGTACATTCGGTATGGAAGGTCTATTCCGTCAGGTTGGTATCTACAACCCACACGGTCAAGAATACACACCTGAAGATAAAGGCATCGTTTCTTACTACAAAGAAGCAACATCTGGTCAAGTTCTTCAAGAAGGTATCAACGAGCTAGGTTCTATGGCTTCATGGGTTGCAGCGGCAACTTCATACAGCACGAACGACCTACCAATGATCCCGTTCTACATCTACTACTCTATGTTCGGTTTCCAACGTATTGGTGACATGGCATGGCTAGCAGGTGACCAACAAGCTCGCGGCTTCCTACTAGGTGCTACAGCTGGTCGTACAACACTGAACGGTGAAGGTCTACAGCACGAAGATGGTCACTCGCACATCCAAGCGAACACTATCCCGAACTGTATCTCTTACGACCCAACGTTCGCTTACGAGCTAGCAGTAATCATGCAAGACGGTATCCGTCGCATGTACGGTCCTGAGCAAGAGAACGTTTACTACTACCTAACAGTAATGAACGAGAACTACGCAATGCCAGCAATGCCAGAAGGCGCTGAAGAAGGCATCCGTAAGGGTATCTACAAGCTTGAATCTCACGCTGGTGCTAAGGGCAAAGTTCAACTAATGAGCTCTGGTACTATCATGAACGAAGCGCGTAAAGCGGCTGAAATTCTAAGCGAAGAGTACGGCGTAGCATCTGACGTATTCTCAGTAACGTCGTTCAACGAACTAACTCGTGACGGCCAAGCGGTAGAGCGTGACAACATGCTTCACCCAGAAGCTGAAGAGAAAGTACCGTACATCACGACTGTTCTTGGTAAAGAACCTGCAATCGCAGTGACTGACTACATGAAGAACTACGCTGAGCAAGTACGTGCTTACATGCCAAGCGAGTCTTACAAAGTACTTGGTACTGATGGTTTCGGCCGTTCTGACAGCCGTGCAAACCTACGTCGTCACTTCGAAGTTAACGCTGGCTACATCGTAGTTGCAGCTCTAACTGAACTGGCTAAACGTGGTGATATCGAGAAATCTGTAGTTGTTGAAGCAATTGCTAAATTCGATATCGACACTGAAAAAACAAACCCACAATACGCTTAATACAGCGCTTAACTAGAAGGTAAATAAGCAATGGCAATCGAAATTAATGTACCTGACATCGGTGCGGATGAGGTTGAAGTTACTGAGATTCTTGTAAGCGTTGGCGACAAGGTTGAAGAAGAACAGTCTCTGATCACTGTTGAAGGCGACAAAGCTTCTATGGAAGTTCCAGCGTCTCAAGCAGGTATCGTTAAAGAAATCAAAGTAGCTGAAGGCGATTCAGTTTCTACTGGTTCTCTAATCATGATTTTCGAAGCCGAGGGTGCAGCTGAAGCTGCACCTGCTCCAGCAGCAGAGGCAGCTCCAGTAGCCGCTCCTGCAGCGGCAGCAGCGGCAGCAGCGGCAGAGCTTAAAGAAGTTCACGTTCCAGATATCGGTGGCGACGAAGTAGAAGTTACTGAAATCATGGTTGCTATCGGTGATTCAGTAGAAGAAGAGCAATCTCTTCTAACTGTTGAAGGTGACAAGGCTTCAATGGAAGTTCCTGCACCATTCGCTGGTACAGTTAAAGAAATCAAGGTCGCTTCTGGTGACTCAGTTTCTACTGGTTCTCTAGTAATGGTATTCGAGGTTGCTGGTTCAGCACCTGCAGCAGCTCCTGCTCCAGCGGCGGCAGCACCAGTTGCAGCGGCTCCAACAGCATCAGCTGAAAAAGAAGTAAACGTTCCAGACATCGGCGGTGACGAAGTTGAAGTTACTGAAGTAATGGTAGCGGTTGGCGATACAGTAGAAGAAGAGCAATCTCTAATTACTGTTGAAGGCGACAAAGCTTCAATGGAAGTTCCTGCACCATTCGCTGGTACAGTTAAAGAGATCAAGATTGCAGCTGGCGACAAAGTGTCAACTGGCTCTCTAATCATGACTTTCGTCGTGGCCGGCACTCCGGTTGAAGGCGCAGCTCCAGCTCCTGTTGCAGCACCTGCACAAGCAGCAGCTCCAGCGGCGGCACCTGCACCTAAAGCTGAAGCTCCAGCGGCAGCTCCTGCAGCTGCAGACGACTTCCAAGAAAACGGTGAGTACGCACATGCGTCTCCGGTTGTTCGTCGTCTAGCTCGTGAGTTCGGTGTAAACCTAGCGAAAGTTAAAGGTACTGGTCGTAAGAGCCGTGTACTAAAAGAAGACGTTCAGTCTTACGTTAAAGATGCACTTAAGCGTCTAGAGTCTGGTGCTGCGGCATCTGGCAAAGGCGGTGACGGCTCTGCACTTGGTCTACTACCATGGCCAAAAGTTGACTTCAGCAAGTTCGGCGAAACTGAAGTTCAGAAGCTTTCTAAGATTAAGAAGATCTCTGGCGCTAACCTGCACCGTAACTGGGTAATGATCCCTCACGTTACACAATGGGACAACGCAGACATCACTGAGCTAGAAGCATTCCGTAAAGAACAGAACGCAATCGAAGCGAAGAAAGACACTGGCATGAAGATCACTCCACTTGTGTTCATCATGAAAGCTGTTGCTAAAGCGCTAGAAGCGTTCCCAGCGTTTAACTCTTCTCTTTCTGAAGATGGCGAAAGCATCATTCTTAAGAAGTACGTAAATGTGGGTATCGCTGTTGATACACCAAACGGTCTAGTTGTTCCTGTCTTCAAAGACGTGAACAAGAAAGGCATTTACGAGCTATCAGAAGAGCTAATGGCTGTTTCTAAGAAAGCACGTTCTGGTAAGCTAACAGCGGCAGACATGCAAGGCGGTTGTTTCACAATCTCTAGCCTTGGTGGCATCGGCGGTACTGCATTTACGCCAATCGTAAATGCTCCAGAAGTAGGTATCCTAGGTGTATCTAAGTCTGAAATTAAGCCAGTTTGGAATGGTAAAGAGTTCCAGCCACGTCTTCAGCTTCCACTATCTCTATCATACGACCACCGTGTGATCGATGGTGCTGAAGGTGCACGCTTCATTACTTTCCTAAACAGCGCACTATCTGACATTCGTCGTCTAGTACTGTAATTGAGAAAGTAATTATTAAGGTGGCTTTCGGGTCACCTTAATTCTTTATATAAAGACTATTTTTAGAGAACAGTTCCCGCTTTTCTCATAAAGCGAAAGGGAAGTGTTGTCTAGCTCACAGGCTAACTTAAAGCTACTTTCACACTGTTAACATCTCTGTAAAATGTTGGCTGTTTGAAAGCCCAATAATTTTAAGAACATCTACTCAGCCTGTTAGGGATAATGACTACAAGAGGTCACAATGAGCAAAGAAATTAAAGCCCAAGTTGTTGTACTTGGTTCAGGTCCTGCTGGTTACTCAGCTGCATTCCGTTGTGCGGATTTAGGTCTAGAAACAGTACTAGTTGAACGTTACAGCACTCTTGGTGGTGTATGTCTAAACGTTGGTTGTATTCCATCAAAAGCACTTCTTCACGTTTCTAAAGTAATCGAAGAAGCGAAAGCGATGGCAGAGCACGGCGTTGTATTCGGCGAGCCACAAACGGACATCAACAAGATCCGTATCTGGAAAGAAAAAGTAGTTGATCAACTAACTGGCGGTCTTGGCGGTATGGCTAAGATGCGTAACGTTACTGTTGTTAACGGTTTCGGTAAGTTCACTGGTCCTAACAGCATTCTTGTTGAAGGCGAAGGCGAAGCAACAACTGTTAACTTCGACAACGCAATCATTGCTGCGGGTTCTCGCCCAATCAAACTTCCTTTCATCCCACATGAAGACCCACGTATTTGGGATTCTACGGATGCACTAGAACTAAACGAAGTACCTGAAAAACTGCTTATCATGGGCGGTGGTATCATCGGTCTTGAAATGGGTACGGTTTACCACTCTCTAGGTTCTAAAGTAGACGTAGTTGAGATGTTCGACCAAGTTATCCCTGCTGCGGATAAAGACATCGTTAAAGTCTTCACTAAGCGTATCAAGAACAAGTTCAAGCTAATGCTTGAGACTAAAGTAACTGCAGTTGAAGCGAAAGAAGACGGTATCTACGTTTCAATGGAAGGCAAGAAAGCACCAGCTGAAGCTGAGCGCTACGATGCTGTTCTTGTTGCTATCGGTCGTGTTCCAAACGGTGCACTTATCGATGCTGAAAAAGCAGGTATCGAAGTTGACGAGCGTGGCTTCATCAACGTTGATAAGCAAATGCGTACAAACGTTCCTCACATCCACGCGATCGGTGACGTTGTTGGTCAACCAATGCTTGCTCACAAAGGTGTGCATGAAGGTCACGTAGCTGCTGAAGTTATCTCTGGTAAGAAGCACTACTTCGACCCTAAAGTAATCCCATCAATTGCGTACACTGAGCCGGAAGTTGCTTGGGTAGGTAAGACTGAGAAAGAAGCGAAAGCGGAAGGCCTAAACTACGAAGTGGCGACTTTCCCTTGGGCTGCTTCTGGTCGTGCAATCGCTTCTGACTGTGCAGATGGTATGACTAAGATGATCTTCGATAAAGATACTCATCGCGTAATCGGTGGTGCTGTTGTTGGTACTAACGGTGGTGAGCTTCTTGGTGAAATCGGCCTAGCAATCGAAATGGGTTGTGACGCAGAAGATATCGCTCTTACTATCCACGCTCACCCAACTCTACACGAGTCTGTTGGTCTTGCTGCGGAAGTATTCGAAGGTTCAATCACTGACCTTCCAAATAAGAAAGCAGTGAAAAAGAAAAAGTAAATACTCTTCATACTTGAAGCCGCAGCGTTGTTAACTGCGTAAGTTCACCCTAATCACATAGTAAATCTATGCTCATAGGGCTGAACTTACTTGTTGCCTAGCTGCAACTCCAATTATTTTGAGCATATCTAGATTATAAAAGCCGCTGATTCGTCAGCGGTTTTTTTATGTCTGAGGTAAAGAGCAGTAACGTTTCACTCCGAGATGCGAGTACGCTGCGCTCCGGGATACGAAGAGCGAGTGCTAAAAACAAAAAAGGATTGACGCAATACGCCAATCCCTAAGTTTTTTTCGAAGACCGAATTTCAAATCTATTTATAAATGCACAGCATGTTCAAATAGCTATCCGTTAAGCTTGAAAGCTCTTCTGGCGTTTCTACACGTTTCGCTTGGATGAATAGCGAGTAGCAAATGCCGTGGAATAGATTCGCTAGATGTTTAGGGTCGTGATCGTCACAGACTTCGCCGCGTTCAATCGCTTTGCTAAACATGTTTTGTACTAACATTTGGTTAGTGCGGTTCGTTGTTACGAATAGCGGCCATACTTCATCACGAGTCGAAGCGCTCCATTCAAACCATACATTTAACCAATGGCTATCTTGAGCCACTAACGTCACCATTTCAGTCGCAATATTATGTAGGTTTTGTTTTGCGTGAATATCCAGATCGATATTGTCTGAAAGGAAGTTAGAGAATTGGCGTACAACGTGATTTAGTACTTCATCAACCAGATCTTCACGGGTTGGGAAGTAGTTAAATACCGTTGCGACAGACACCTGAGCGATGTCTGCAATATCAGCGTGTCCACCACGACCGATGCCGCGGCGAGAGAATACCTCAAGAGCGATTTCCATCAATTGAAGTTTTCTTTTTAAAGGTGAAAGCCTAGTTCTAGGTCTCTTAGATATTGAGTCCATTTTATTTTCCTTGCCAACGAAATTTTTATATTAATGATTTTATTAT